>JAGGAJ010000015.1 GCA_017889845.1 Deltaproteobacteria bacterium | reverse complement strand
ATGGACCGGCTCAGCCTCTTCGACATGTACCACTCCTGGTGGTTCCTGCTGCTCCTGGTCCTCTTCACGGTGAACCTGACCTGCTGCACCCTCGACCGGTTCCCCAAGGTGCTCAAGGTCGTGCGGAACCCCCGGACGAAGCTGGACGAGAACCTCGAGAAGACCCTGTCCCTGGCGGACCGCTGGAAAAGGAAGGGGTCGCTCCAGGACTGGGCGTCGAAATACTCCGAGGCGCTCTCCGCCTCCTTTGCGAAGCCGAAGGTCACCGAGGAGGGCGGGGAAGTGCACCTGTACGCCGAGACCGGCGTCGCCTCCCGCTTCGGGGTCTACGTGACCCACCTCTCCATCATCATCATCTTCATCGGGGCGATCGTCGGGAACGTCCTCGGCTTCAAGGGGTACGTGAACATCCCCGAGGGGGAGTCGGTCTCCCAGGTTCCCGTGCGGGGCGGGAACCGGATGCAGGATCTCGGGTTCACCGTGCAGTGCAACAGCTTCCGTGTGGAGACGTACCCGAGCGGACAGCCGAAGGCGTACATTTCCGACCTCAGCGTCATCGACGGCGGCAGAGAAGCGCTTCGCCAGACGATCGTCGTCAACGATCCGCTCCGGTACAAGGGAATCTGGTTCTACCAGTCGAGCTACGGCCAGGCGGGCGGCGCGACAGCCCGGCTTTCGGTTTCCCGCACCGACGGCACCCCGATCGGGACCCTTTCCCTGCCCCCGAACGAGCCGATGCGGATCGACGGCTACGGAACGATACGGGGTGTGAACTACGACCAGAATTTCCAGGGCATCGGCCCCGCCCTCGAGGTGGTCGTGGAGAAGCCGGGTCAGCGGGAAGCTTCCTTCTGGGTCCTCCAGGGACGCCCGGACCTGGACCGCCAGCGGAAGGACTCCCTCGTCTTCGACTTCGGGGGGCTGAACGCGAAGATGTACACCGGCCTCCAGGTGGCCATGGACCCCGGCGTGAACATCGTGTGGCTCGGCTGCGCCCTGATGGTCGTAGGGATCATCATGGCGTTCTTCCTGTCCCACCAGCGTGTCTGGGTCCGCCTCTCCCCCGCGCCGGACGGCAGGGTGGAGGTCGTCCTGGCGGGTTCCGCCAGCAGGAACCGGCTTGCCTTCGACAAGAAATTTGAGAAAATACAGAGCGGCGTCAAGGCGGCGGGGCAGTGACCGCCGGGCCGGATACCGCACCAGGAGCCCCCCCGAGATGAGCAACGTCATCCTGTTCAACCTCACCACGGTCCTGTTCGGCGGGGCGTCCGCCCTCTACCTCGGCGCCCTGTACGCGAGGAACGACAAGATCGCGGTCTTCGGCACGTGGATCTGCGTCGTCGCCGCCGCGGTCTCCACCGCCGCGCTGGGGGTGCGCTGGTACGAGTCGTACCAGATGGGGATCGGCCGCATCCCTGTCACCAACCTCTACGAATCTCTCGTCTTCTTCGCGTGGTCGGTGAACCTCTTCTACCTGCTGGTCGAGAAGAAGTACGGCAGCCGCACCTTCGGCGCCTTCGTGATGCCCATCGCCTTCTTCACGATGCTCTTCGCAATCAAGAACGACAGCAGCATCCAGCCGCTGGTGCCGGCACTGCAGTCGTACTGGCTGCACGCGCACGTCATCACCTGCTTCGTCGGGTATGCGGGCTTCGCCGTGTCCGCCGGAGCGGCCGTCATGTACCTGATGAAGGCGCGGCAGGAGGAAGCGAAGGTTTCGCAGGGCGTCGTCGGCCTGCTCCCGGCGTGCAAGACGCTGGACGACCTGGTCTATCGCGCGATCATCTGGGGATTCCCGTTCCTGACGGCGGGGATCATCACCGGCGCGGCCTGGGCGAACTACGCCTGGGGTACCTACTGGTCGTGGGACCCGAAGGAGACGTGGTCCCTCATCGTCTGGCTGGTGTACGCTGCCTTTCTCCACGCCCGGATCACCCGGGGGTGGCACGGGAAGCGGGCCGCCATCCTGTCCCTCGCCGGCTTCCTCGCCACCATCTTCTGCTACCTCGGGGTCAACCTCGTCCTCTCCGGGCTGCACTCCTACGGGGGGAACTGATCCGCCCGGATCAGAGGGAAAGGTGAGAGCCCGGTCCGCCGCCTTCCTGGTCACGGCCGTCGCGGCGGCGGCCGTACTGGTGTTCGGCGTCTTCCGGAAGGAGATCGGGGAGGTGCTGCTCAACGCCGCGCTGCTTTGACTGTCGTGCATCGGGGTCGGGTGACTCCGTGGGATACCTGAAACGGCGGATCTTCCAGGGAGCGGGGACGATCCTCCCGAACGTCTGGGCGCAGGGCTTCCTTTCGGCGTCGCTATACCAGGGGTCCCTGAAGAGCGCCTGCACGCCGTTGTTGAACTGCCACGCATGCCCTTCGGCGCTCCTGTCGTGCCCCATCGGAACCCTGCAGCACTTCGCGGCGACCGGGACCGTGCCGTATTACGGCATCGGGACCCTCTCGGTCATCGGGGCGGGCGTGGGACGGATGACGTGCGGCACCCTGTGCCCGTTCGGAGCCCTCCAGGACCTGCTGTACAAGTTCCGGGCATGGAAGGTTTCCATCCCGCCGTGGACCCGGTATATCCGGTATGCCGTCCTGGTCGTGCTCGTGTTCGCCATCCCCTACGCGACCCGCGAGAACTGGTTTTCGAAACTCTGCCCGGTGGGACTTCTCCCTCTTCAACGGGACGAGTCTCCTGCAGCTGGCGTGGAATCCGGACACCTGCACCCGTTGCGGGAAGTGCCAAAAGATCTGCCCGGTCGACATCCGCCCCGACCGGAAGCCGACGGACCCGGATTGCCTGCGATGCCTGGACTGCACCCGGTGCCCGAGCCTGACGCTCACCACGGTATTCAACAAATCTCCCTTTGGCATTTCCGCGCCGGAGGGTGGCGGGCCGTTGCCGGGGAAACGGGCCTGGTTCACCACGTCCGGAGATGTGCGACGCGAAGCGGCCGGACACTGCAAGACGAACCACATGGGGGCGTGAAGCGATGGTAGGTACGGCAAACCCGGCAGCACGGGATCTGTACCGGCAGATCGTCGGGAGCATCCTGATCCGGAAGACCCTCGTCGCAGCCTCTTTCGTGGCCATTTCCCTGCTGCTGTTCATGAAGATTTTCACCAGCGACTTCGGAATCCACATCGCGACCGGCCGACAGATCGTGGAGAGCGGGAGGATCCCCCACACCGAGTTCCTTTGCTACCCGATTCTGAATCAGCCGATGGGCTTCGAGGAGGTCGGATTCCAGGTACCCCTGTACTTCGTATACAAGCATCTTGGGATAACCGGCGTGTCCTTTTCAATCTGGTCGTTGGCGTTTCTGGCGTACCTGTTCCTCTACAAGGCGCTGCGGGCGAGGGACGTGCGGCCGTTCGTCATCCTGCTGACGATGCTGGTCTTCACCTTCGCATTCCGGATCCGGCTCCAGCCGAGACCCGAGTCGGTGGTGTACATGTTCTGCGCTTTTCTGATGTACGGCTCGTCCCTCTTCTACTACAAGGGGAACCGGTGGATCATCTGGCTGTTCCCCCTCCTGTTCCTCCTGTGGGCCAACATCCATCCCTCCACCATCGTTGGGCTCGGGATCGTTGGAGCGTACGGAACCCAGAGCCTGGTCGTCGTCGCCCGGGAGAAGTTCGGACGGGAGGCGATGAAGAGGTACCTGTACATCCCCCTGGCGGTGTTCGCGCTCTGCGCGCTCGCCAGTATCCTGAGCCGACACGGGGTGGAGAGCCTCACGACCCCTATCCGCATCATCACGAACGTGGCAGTCAAGCAGGGCACCTCCGAACTGGTGTCCGTGCGGGATTCGTCTTTTTACGCGCCGTACAAGCACCTCCTCTTCCTCGCCGTGCTCTCCGCTGCCGCGGGCGTACTGGCGTGGCGTATCCGGATACACGACATCATCACGGCAATCTACGGCATGCGCCTCCCTCTCCTGATGGCGCGGGGGGTCGCCTTCATGTCGATCCTGACCGTTCCCCTGGTGGCATATTGCGCCGACGGGGCGATGAAGAAAGTGGAGGAGTATTTCCGGGGAAGGGCGGATGAGAAAGAGGCATTGCTCCGGAAGACGGCCCGCTCGGAGAAGGCGGGGAAGAAGAGGGGTAAATCCCGGCCGAAAACCGGTCAGGAAGGCGCCCTGGACGCTCCCGTTACGCTCCCGGCCGCGCCCGCTGCAAAAAGCATGGCGGTCGTCGTCGCCACGTCGGTCTTCCTCCTGATCGCGGGAACGGGCGCCATCTACCAGTATTACAAGCTCCGGGACACGATGGAGTGGGGGATCGGCATCACGGAGCACAAATTCTCTTTCAAGGGCGCGGAGTTTCTGAGAGCCCTCGACATCCGCGGGAACATGTTCAACTTTTTCGACCTCGGGGGATTCCTGGAGTGGCAGCTCCATCCCGGGAAGCTGACCTTCATCGACGGGCGCGGCGCAGCATGGCCGAACTTCTCCGAGCACCAGATCGTAACGAGCGGCATGAACGATACGGAAAATGTTTTTTCAAAGTACAACATCACGTACATTGTGACCAAAGCGGCCGACTCCTCCGGCATGGTGCTCCCGCTGGTCAACTACCTCGCCGCCCGCCCGGAGTGGGAACTGGTGTTCGCCGACGGTCTTTCCCTGGTGTTCATGAAAAACATCCCGGAAAACCGGCACATCGTGGAGAAACACAGGATCCCGAAGGGCATCCTCGGCGACCACGTCATGACCGAGCTGGTCCACTACACCTACATCGGCGTCAGCAAGCAATACGTGTATTCCATGATCGCCAATTACTACAACCGGAACAACGACCCGGTAAACGCGAACCGGTACGCGGAATTATTCCGGGAGGCATCTCGTTTACCCTGGATCGTCCAGGCGATGGATTGGGTCTATTCCGGCCGGTAGGGAACGGGGATGCCCCTCTGTCCACCCGAACCGTCCTTCCGCTTCTCCGTTGTCGTCCTGAACTGGAACGGCAGGAACCTCCTGCGGGACTGCCTGGACTCGGTCCTTCAACAACAGGACGGTTCCCTGGAGGTCATCGTGGTGGACAACGGGTCCACGGACGGCTCCGTGGATTTCGTGCGGGAGTCTTACGGGGAACGTATCCGGCTGCTCGAGCTCGAGTCGAACCAGGGGTGGGCAGGTGGGAACAACCGCGGGGTCGAGATCTCTCGCTGTGAATATCTCCTCCTGCTGAACAATGACGCATGCCTGGCGCCCGATTTTTTCGACCGCCTCCGGGAAGGGATACGCCGGCATCCCGGGGCGGGGATGTACACCCCGAAGATCCTCAATTACTCCGACCGGACGGTCCTCGACAACGCCGGCCACGTCATATACCGGGATGGGACCGCCCGGGGGAGGGGGCGTCTGGAGAAGGACGGGGCGAGGTTCGACCGGGAGGAGGAGGTGCTCTGCCCAAGCGGTGCCGCGGGGATCTATCACAGGGAGCTCTTCGAACGGGCGGGACCGATCGACGAGCGGTATTTCGCCTACGGAGAAGATACCGAACTGGGCCTCCGGGCGCGTCGGGCGGGGTACGTCTGCTTCTATATCCCGGCTGCCGTTGTCTACCACAAATATTCCGCCTCCGGCGGCCCATACACCCCGCAGAAGTTGTACTGGGTGGAGAGGAACCGGATCTGGACCGTGATGAAGGATTTCCCCTGGAACATGGCACTCCTGTCCCCCCTGTTCACGCTCGTCCGGTATATGCATGGATTCTACGGCCTGCTGTCGGGCAAGGGGGCGGTGGGAAAACTCCGGGAGAACTTCTCTGCGTTGGACATCTTTCGGGCTGTCGCCAGGGCGTACGGAGACGGTCTCCGGCGGGCACCGGAGATGCTCCGGGAAAGACGGGCTCTCCGCTCGGGCCATGTGGTGGAAGACCGTGAGTTTTCCCGGATGCTCTCCCGGTTCTCCGCGTCGGTTCGGGAGGTGGGATTCAGGGAGTAAGTACCCCTCAGTAATCCCTGTATATGTCGATCTGCCGCTGGAAGAGTTTCCGCACATACCGCGGCCGGAGCAAATACAGGTCCTCCCTCCGGACGGCACGGTTCAACCGAAGATACTTCCACAAGGCGGCGAGCAGGGAGAAAGGGACCAGAAGGACGCCGGCGTCCGCCAGAGAGGGAGGGAGCTTCGACTTCAGCCGGTGGTGGCACCAGGCGAATACGCGGTTCGCCGGGGCCCATCCGTAATGTGTCATCACGATACGCAACGCCTCTTCGTGGTTGGCCGACGCGTCTCCTGCCGCCATGGTCTTCGACGCGGTGTGCAGCCGGTACGTCGAGAGGAGTTCCGGCAGGTAGGCAAAACGGTACCTCGCCGCCATACGGATCCAGAGGTCGTAATCCATGACATAGCGCAGCCCCGTGTCCAGCCCGCCGACCGCTTCGAACGCGGATCGCCGGAAGAATGTGGACGGCTGGCAGACGAAGTTGAACGTCGCGAGCTCCCGGTAGCCGAACGGTCCTGTAGGGTATTTCCCGAGGCCCCCCCCCTTTTCGTCGGTGAAGTGCGCCATGCCGAAGACGGCCTGTGCGTCCGGCTCCCGGTCGAACAGGTCAACGGCCCTGGCGATTGCCCCCGGGAGGTACGTGTCGTCGGAATTCAGCCAGGCGAGGATCTCCCCCTCCGCCATCCGGAAACCCTTTGCGATGGCGTCCGCCTGCCCCCGGTCCTTCTCGCTGACCCACCGGTACCGGATCCCGCGGCACCGGATCGGCCATTTCCCGCCGTCGAGCAGGGATTCGTACCGGCGGATCACCTCCACCGAGTCGTCGGTCGAGGCGCCGTCGACGACGACGTAGTCGAGGGAAAAGTCCCCCTCCTGTCCCAGGACGCTTTCGATGGTTTCCCCGATGAACGCGCCTTGGTTGAACGAGGGGGTTACGACGGAGACCGTGTGCCTCGGGGGATCGCTCATGCCCCGGAGCCTTGCAGTTTCCGGACCTGCGCATCCACCATCATGGTCACCAGCTGGTCAAATGGAACCTCCGGCTTCCAGCCGAACACGCGCTTCGCGAGGGACGGATCGCCGACCAGCTTTCCGACGTCGATGGGGCGCACCAGGGCGGGATCGGTCTCCACCCACTGTGTCCAGTCCAGGCCGACGTGCGAGAATGCGATCCGAAGGAAATCCTTTATGGAGTGCGTTTCTCCCGTCGCGAGGACGTAATCCCCCGCGGTCTCGTGCTGGAGCATGAGCCAGATCCCGCGCACGAAATCCCCGGCGAATCCCCAATCCCTACGCGCGTCGAGGTTCCCAAGCCGCAGCTTCTCCGTGCGCCCCATCGATATCTCCGCGGCCGCCCGTGCGATTTTCTGGGTGACGTAGTGGACGGGACGCCTCGGGGATTCGTGGTTGTAGAGGATGCCGGAGGCCGCGAACATCCCGTACCTTCGGCGGTAGAGGCCGGTCAGGAGATGGGCGGCCAACTTGCTGACCCCGTAGGGATTCGATGGATGGAACGGGGTCTTCTCATCCTGCGGGGAGCGGGGGGGATCCCCGAATATCTCGGATGACGACGCCTGGTAGTACCGGGCAGAGGGGGCGTGGATCCTCAATCCCTCGAGAAAGGCCGTCACGAGCAGCGTGTTGATTTCAAATGTCCGGTCCGGATCGTGCCAGGAATCGGGAATGAACGAAACCCCTGCGAAATTGTACACCTCGTGCGGGGAAAAGGTCCGGATCCGGCGCGCGGCCTCCTCCTTCCGGACGTCCCCGGACTCCTCGAGTTCAATGAGCCCGAGGATGCCCCGGAGGTTTGATGTGTCCTCGCCCTTCCGGATGATCCCTAGGACACGGTATCCCTTTTCCAACAGGAGTTCCGCGAGGTACGACCCGTCCTGGCCGGCGGCGCCGGTGACGATGGCCCTGTGCATGTCCGGTCAAACTCCCATGCGTGGATTCCCACGTATCCTGAATGTATACAGGGGAATACTATCATGCGGGGGAGGGTGGGGATGCCGCCACCTCGCGCAGCAGCGCCGCGTAGGCATCTGCCATGTCGTGCCACCCCCAGTGCCGTACTTCGAGCTCGGTCGGCCCGGGCAGAGCCAGCGCCGCGCGCAGCTGCTCCGGGTCGGCGAAGTCGATCTGGTACTGCCTCGGCAGGCCGATCTCGTCGAACACCTCGAGCCGGGAAGCGACGACCTTCTTCCCGAACTCGGCGGCCTCCAGTACCGGCAGGCCAAACCCCTCGTATCGTGTAGGGAAGAGGATGGCGTCGGCTCCCGCGTAGAGACGGCGCACCTCCCCGTAGGAGAGGAGACCAAGGTGAATCACGTCCCCCCGGAGCTCGAGTTCCCCGATGAGCCGGTCGATCTTCTTCCAGTGGCCGGTCCTGCCGCCGGTGAACACCAGCTTCTGCGGCACTGCCCCGGACCGTTTCAACGACGCATAGGTGCGTAGCAGCGTCTCGTGGTTCTTGTGTGGGTGGGAGAAGGCCGGGTAGTAAAGATAAGGGCACCCAATCCCCTCATACGGCCGGACGCCGCTCGTGCCGCGCGGGGTGAAGCCGAGGGGTACGACAACGACCTTCGAAGGATCGATTCCGCACCTCTCGACGACCGTCCGCCGGACGTGGGCGGAGATCGCCACGATACGCTCCGACCGCTCCATGCTGTACGGGTAGATGGCGGGACGGAACGTCCGGTCGAACAGGCCGAAGTGGTTCGGGTAGATGAGGTGCTGAACATCAACGACGGTCAGGACGGCCCGCACCGGCGCATGTTTCGGGAACACCGACTGTTGCGGGAAGAGGGCGACATCGAGCCGCGCGGAGGAAAACAGCCGTTCCAGGCGCCGGAAGCGCCAGGGCGACAAGGCCTCGAGGATTCGGCCGGCCACGATGGCGCCGCCCCCCCGGTCTGCCACGATCCGCTCGAAGCCGGGGGTGTCCAGCGCCCCTGCCACGTCGCGATCCATGATCGCGACGAGGGAATCGCCCGGCGTCACGGACGGGAGGTGCGCCAGAAGTTCCCGCAGGAACGTTTCCGTCCCGCCGATCTTTCCCGGGCGGAAATTGAGGAGGCTGATCCCGATTCGCATGGGTCGCTTTCTATTAGATTATCACAATATTCATGCTGCAATCGATTAATTATTGATTCGAATAGGAATTTCAATTCTGCTTGACATTGCGTGCGTGAATATCGTACAAGTATACTGTACGTTATTTAGGGGTTATTTAGTGTCCGATAATGTCCTCAGTGCGGTCATCCCATCCCGCATGCGGGTGCAGATCCTGGTGCGGTTGCTCCTCAACCCGGGTGTCCGCGCCTACCTCCGCGGGCTCGCCACGGAGTTCAACGTTTCCCCGAACGCGGTCCGGACCGAACTCAACAATCTCCGCAAGCACAAGGTGCTCACGTCCGAGCGGGATGGCCGCAACATCTATTATCGCGCCAACACCGGTCACCCGTTGTTTCCCGAACTCTCCTCCATGGTCCGCAAGATCACCGGCATCGACGAGCTGGTGAAGTCGGTCATCGACCGCCTGGGGAACCTCGAGGCCGCCTACCTCATCGGCGATTACGCCCGGGGGGCAGACACCGGAATTATCGACGTGGTTCTGGTCGGGGAGATCGACCGCGTTCAACTGGACGATTTCGTCGCGAAAACCGAGGCGTACATCGATCGGAAGATCCGGACGCTCGTCCTGTTGCGGGACGAGTTCCAGCGATTGCTGGGAACCAAAAGCTTCAAACCCATACTGAAACTCTGGGAGACCGGTAATTCCATCTCCGTCCCGGATACCGATATGGATCGACGGCTGTACCCGCGGGAAAAGCTGCTTCCGTGAAGGAACCATTTCCGGTTCGGCTATTGCGTTGTTGTGGAGACGAGATCCAGGAGGAGGGACAGCAGGCGGCATTCTCCCGGCCCCGGAGGCCGTATGGGCGGTAGCACGGCCTATAACGGTACCGCCGTCGACTCGCGGGTATCGGGAATTCCATGTGTTTCCCTGGGGAGGTAGAGCGAAATGGAAGCTCCCGCAATAGAAAATGTCACCGACGGGCTCGAGCCCATCGCGCTGATCGTCCGTGCAGAGTTCGACGATCCGGGGATCCGGTTCTTTACCCCGGCGAACTTCTCCCAGCAGGTCGCCTTCATGAGGCGTCCCCGGGGATACAGGGTCGTTCCCCACGTCCACAACCTACTGGTACGGCAGGTGTTGTACACCCAGGAGGTCCTTTTTATCCGCCGCGGCAAGGTCAAGGTCGACCTGTTCTCATCGGACAGGAAACGGATCGCGTCGAAAATATTGAAAACCGGCGACCTGATCCTGCTGTGCGGAGGCGGGCATTCCCTGGAGATGCTGGAGGAGTCGGTCATCATCGAAGTGAAGCAAGGGCCTTACGCCGGAGAGGACGACAAGACGAGGTTCGAGGAGGCGGAGCCCGGGCCGTGATCCCCGTGAACGAGCCACTGCTGGGGGACCGCGAACTCGAGTACGTCTCGGAGTGTATCCGCACGGGCTGGATCTCCTCCGCCGGGCGATTTCTGGAAGATTTCGAGGAGCAGTGGGCCTCCTTCTGCGGGATGAAGTACGGCGTCGCCGTCTCCAACGGTACCGCGGCCCTCCAGGCGGCGTTCGGATGCATCGGTCTTCGCCCGGGTGACAAGGTGATCATGCCCACCTTCACGATCATCTCGTGCGCGCAGGCGATCGTTTACAACGGCGGCGTCCCGATTCTTGTCGACAGCGATCCTCGGACCTGGTGCATGGACGTGGAGCAGGTCAGGGAAAAGGTGGAAGAGGAAATGAGGAGGGGCGATGGCAGGCTGAAGGCCATCCTGCCCGTCCACATCTACGGCCACCCCGTGGACATGGACCCGATCCTGGAACTTGCCGGGAAGTACGGTCTCGGCATCATCGAGGACGCTGCCGAGGCCCACGGCGCGCAGTATATGACCGGCCGCAACACCCCAACCTCCCGATGGAAGCGGTGCGGAAGCCTGGGTGACCTCAGCGTGTTCAGTTTCTACGCCAACAAACTCGTCACCACCGGAGAAGGCGGAATGGTCCTCACCGACGACCCCGCTTGCGCGGAGAAAGCGCGGAGCCTCCGCAACCTCTGCTTCCTCCCGAACCGCCGCTTTTATCACACGGAACTTGGCCACAACTTCCGCCTCACCAACGTGCAGGCCGCGATCGGCGTGGCACAAGTGGAGCGCATGGAAGAGATCATTTCCCGGAAACGTTGGATGGGAGCGGCCTACACGGAACGGCTTCGTGGCATCCCCGGCATCGAGTTGCCCGTGGAAGAGACCTGGGCCAGGCAAGTGTACTGGATGTACGGCATCGTTCTGGATGAAGGCACGGGATTGGCCGCCGACGAATTCGCGCGGAAGTTGAAGGAAAGGGGCGTGGAAACCCGGCCCTTCTTCCTGGGCATGCACGAGCAGCCCGTTTTCCATGCCATGGGGCTCTTCCGGGATGAAAAATACCCCGTCGCGGAACGAGTCGCCCGCCAGGGGCTCTATCTCCCGTCGGGCCTGGCCCTCACCGAAGCGCAATTGGAACGGGTCTGTGAGGCGGTAGTTTCCGTATTGCGGACCGCATAACCGGAAACGACCCTGGAGCAACCATGACGGAAGGCAGAAGCGGCGGAACAGGCTTCGAAACGCAACGCGGCGGAGAGGTATTCGCCGATTACGCGCGCTATTACGACTTGCTCTACCGGGACAAAGACTATGCGGCGGAAGCCGGGTACGTTGCCGGCCTGATCCGCCGGTTTCACCCATCGGCCCAAACCATCCTCGAACTGGGGTCCGGGACCGGCATTCACGCCTCTTTATTGGCGGGACAGGGCTTCGAGGTGCACGGCATCGAGCGCAGCCCGGAAATGCTCGCACGCTCCATGGCCCTGTCCGAAGGCAAGCCGGAAGCACGTGGGCGATTGACGTTCAGCCGGGGGGACATCCGTGAGATCCGTTTGACCAGGCGTTTCGACGCGGTGATTGCCCTCTTCCACGTCATCAGCTACCAGACCGCCAACGAGGACGTGACGGCCGCATTTGATACGGCCAGGCATCATCTGGATCCAGGCGGCATCTTCGCTTTCGATGTCTGGTACGGACCGGCGGTTCTGACCGAGCGCCCCGCGGTCCGGGTCAAGCGGATGGCGGATGATCAAAGCGAGGTCACTCGCCTGGCCGAGCCGGTCCTTCAACCCAATGAAAACCGGGTCGACGTGAAATACCACGTATTCGTACGCGACAAGGTCTCCGGTTCCGTCGCCGAATTGAAGGAAACCCACGCCATGCGGTACTTCTTCAAGCCGGAGATCGAACGGGTCGCGTCCCACGCCGGATTCCAATGCCTGCATGCAGAGGAGTGGCTGTCGGGGAGAGCGATCGGGTGTGACACCTGGGGTGTCTGCTTCTGTCTGAGGGCCACGTAATGCAGGGTCCAACGCAACGGGAATCGATGCACGGGACGTTCCGGTGATCGGCGAAACGCATGCGGCCAAACGGTAAAGGTCGGGATGTGATCCCGCAACGAATGGAATTCGTGATCGCGCCGCCCAGGAGATGGCTCTCCGTGGACTGGCGGGAATTGTGGCGGTACCGGGATCTGTTTCTGGTACTTGCCTGGCGCGACGTAGCTGTCCGCTACAAGCAGACCGCCCTGGGGATCGCCTGGGCGGTCTTCCAGCCTTTCGTCACGATGATCGTGTTCACGCTGATCTTTAACCGGATGGCCAACATCACCAGCGGCGACGGGACTCCCTATCCGATCTTCCTCTACCTGGGACTGCTGTTCTGGCAATACTATTCCGGCACCCTGACCAATGCCAGCAATTCCATGATCAGCAACGCTTCACTGATCCAGAAGGTCTACTTTCCCCGGCTCATCGTCCCCGCAACGGCCGCCACCACCGGCCTGATCGATCTGGCGATTTCCGCCATCATCCTCGTCGGAATGATGATCTATTACGGGGTGATGCCGCAGTGGGTTGGCGTCCTGATCTTGCCGGCCCTCCTGGGGTGCGCCGTCCTCAGCGCCCTGGGGATGGGCTTGCTTATGGCGTCCCTGAATATCAAGTACCAGGATGTCCGCTTCGCCCTGCCGTTCTTCATCCAGAGCATACTGTACGTCACGCCGGTGATATATCCGGTGAAGATGCTCGATAACCATCCCGTGGTGAAAAACCTCATGCTCTGGCTCAATCCGATTTCGGGAGTCATCACCAATGCCCGTGCCGGACTGCTCGGCCAGGGCACTGTGGATTTCGGCGTGCTGGGTATCTCCCTCTTGATGAGCATGGTCTATTTTGCCTGCGGGCTCTACTACTTCAGGAGCACCGAGCGGTATTTTGCGGATATCGTATAGCATATGAGCAGGCCGATCATAGAGGTAAGCGGGATCAGCAAATGCTACCGTATCGGCGCCGCGCGGGAGCCATATCTATCCCTGCGCGACGAACTGGCCAGGAAGGCCCGGCGCGCCTCGTCGGCATTGTTCCGGATCGTATCCAAGGAGCCGAATCCGCGACCGGGCGGTCAAACCGACTTCTGGGCCTTGAACGACGTGAGTTTCTCGGTGCGGGAAGGCGAGGCGTTAGGCATCATCGGTCGCAACGGCGCCGGCAAGAGCACCATGCTGAAAATCCTTTCCCAGATCACCCCTCCAACCAAAGGCCGGATCACCATGCGCGGCAGGGTGGCGAGCCTGCTGGAAGTGGGAACCGGGTTCCACCCGGAGTTGACCGGCCGCGAGAATGTCTTTCTCAACGGCGCCGTGCTTGGGATGACCCGGGCTGAGATCAGGAGAAAGTTCGACGAGATCGTCGCTTTTGCCGAGGTAGAGAAGTTTCTCGACACGCCCGTCAAGCGCTACTCCAGCGGCATGTACGTGCGCCTCGCATTCGCCGTGGCGGCCCACCTGGAGCCGGAGATCCTGCTGGTAGACGAGGTGCTGGCCGTGGGTGATGCGGCGTTTCAGAAAAAATGCCTTGGAAAGATGGGTAACGTGGCGAAGGAGGGGCGGACGATACTTTTCGTGAGTCATAATATGGGCGCGGTCAAGCGGTTGTGCCAGAGGGCTATCTGGTTGGACCGGGGGGAGTTGAAGAAGTCGGGCGACTCCGATTCGATCTGCGAGGCATATCTGTTTTCGGGACAAAACATGAAATCGGGGAGGCACCTGTTCCATGATAAGAAAAAGCACCTGGTCGAATACATCAAAGCCGAAACGGTAAATCCCAAAGGCGAAACAACCGGCATATTCCGGGCGGATGAACCGATCCGGTTCCGGATTGCGTATCGGGTGAACAGGAATATCGGCGGTGTAACGCTGGTGTTGAATATCTGCACGTCGGATACCGCCTCCCTGTGGGCAGTCTCCGATATCGATGTGTTTGCCGACCTCATCGCCAGGAGGGAAGCGGGAGAGTGGTCGTATGAGTGCGTTGCCCCGGGAAACGTGTTGAAACCGGGACGCTATCTGGCCGCACTGGGGGCAGGGAACCTGAACGGGGAATTCTACCATCATCCGGACCTCTTCCCCTTCGAGGTGACCACGGAGGGGTATTGGCGGGAGAGTCACAAATATTTCGGGGTTGGCGGAGGTGGTCCTGTGGCGGTGCCGATGCGTGTGGAACGCCCCGTGCCCATCGGGCGGAATGACGATCGGATAGCGGGGAGAGATCTCCCGTGAAAGGCAAACCGTTTCTGGTTACCGGCGCTGACGGCTTCATCGGCTCCCACCTTGCCGAAGAGCTCGTCCGCCGCGGGCACACCGTGCGGGCTTTTGTGATGTACAACTCCTTCAATTCATGGGGCTGGCTCGACCATTCGGAACCGGCGATCCGGAGGTCGCTGGATGTCTTTCCCGGTGATATCCGCGATCCCCATGGAGTCAGGGAAGCAATGAAGGGATGCGAGACCGTCCTGCACCTAGCGGCGCTGATAGCGATCCCGTACTCCTATCATTCACCGGACACGTATATCGACACAAACGTAAAGGGTACGCTGAATGTCGTCCAGGCGGCCCGGGAACTCGGTGTATCCAAGGTGGTGCATACCTCTACCAGCGAGGTATATGGTACCGCCCGCTTTGTACCTATTACAGAGGAACATCCCCTCCAGGGACAATCGCCCTATTCCGCATCGAAGATCGGCGCGGACCAGATCGCGATGTCGTTTTACACATCGTTCGGCGTCCCGGTCTCCATTATCCGTCCCTTCAACACGTACGGTCCCCGGCAATCGGCCAGGGCCGTCATACCTACCATCATTTCCCAGATTGCCAATGGCGCCAGAACCTTGATGCTCGGATCGTTGCATCCGACGCGCGATTTCAGCTATATCACCGACATGGTGGCCGGATTTATCTCCGTTGCCGAAGCGGATAGCTCGATTGGCGAGGTGATCAACTTGGGCAGCAATTTCGAGATTTCCATCGGCGAAATCGCCAGGATGATTTCCGATGTAATGGGGGCCGATGTGGCCATCGAGACGGATGGTGTCCGGGTGCGTCCTGCCAGGAGCGAGGTGGAGAGACTACGGGCAGATAATTCAAAAGCATTCCGCCTGTTAGGTTGGCGCCCGGTTTATGCCGGAAAGGACGGCCTGCGCCGTGGGCTTGCCGAAACAGTGCGCTGGTTCTCGGACCAGGATAACCTGAAGAACTATAAGGCGGACCGTTATAACATTTGACAGCAAAAATAAATGCCACGACATGGTAGCCATCCTGCGCGGGGTGTTGCCGCCGGATCGTGATTTCATCTCTCTCCATGAGCCCCGGTTTGCCGGCAACGAGTGGGCCTATGTGAAGGGATGTCTTGATTCCGGCTGGGTATCGTCCGTTGGCGCTTTCGTGGATCGGTTCGAAGGGGATCTGGCTGCCTACACCGGGGTGAAACGGGCCGTTGCAATGGTGAACGGCACGGCTGCCCTCCATATCTGCCTGATGTTGGCAGGCGTTGAGGCCGGTGACGAGGTGCTGGTGCCTGCCCTGACGTTTATCGCCACCGCAAACGCTGTGGCCTACTGCGGCGCGGTTCCTCATTTCGTCGATTCGGAGGAACGCACGCTCGGCATAGACCCTGCCCGGCTCGGTGGTTACCTCACCGAAGCGGCTGAACTTCGCCGCGATGGCAGCCATAACCGCGCGACCGGTCGTCGCATCAAAGCCGTCGTGCCGATGCACACATTCGGACATCCCGTGGATCTCGACCCGCTTCTTGACGTCTGTCAACGCTTTCGTATCGAGTTGATCGAGGATGCGGCCGAGTCCATCGGGACACTCTATAAAGGGCGCCACACGGGAAATTGGGGTCGCCTCTCGGCACTGAGCTTCAACGGCAACAAGATCATCACTACCGGGGGTGGAGGTGCCATCCTGACCAACGACGAGGACCTGGCATCGCGGGCCAGGCACCTGACGACTACCGCAAAGATCCCGCACCGCTGGGAGTTCGCCCACGACAGGGTCGGGTACAACTATCGCCTCCCCAACATCAACGCAGCGCTCGGCTGTGCCCAACTGGAGCAGTTGCCGGGGTTTCTGGCAAGAAAGCGCCGTCTGGCAGAACGGTACGCGGCGGCGTTCGAAGGAATCGCCGGGCTTCGGTTTGTTTCGGAGCCCGAGTTTGCCAGAAGCAACTACTGGCTGAATACCCTCCTCCTGGACGAGGAAATGGCTACGGCGCGTGACCGCCTGCTGGCGCTCACCAACGACGCGGGCATCATGACCCGGCCGGCCTGGACTCTCATGCACCGCCTGCCGATGTTTTCCGGGTGTCCCCGCATGGACTTGAGCATTGCGGAGTCCCTGGAGAGGAGAATCATCAATATTCCGAGCAGCGCCGAGCTTGCCGGATGACGATGAAACCGCATCGCAATATCGCAATAATACCTTGCCGGGGCGGGTCAAAACGCATACCGGGGAAAAACGTCAAGGCCTTGGGCGGCAAGCCCCTCATTGCTTACGCCATTGAGGCCGCGGTGCAAACTTCGATCTTCGAGGCGGTAATAGTTTCCACGGATTCCGCGGAAATTGCCGACATCGCCAGGGCATATGGAGCGAACGTTCCGTTCCTGCGCGGAGAGGATCTTGCCGACGACATTACTCCCGTATCCGCGGCAACTATTGACGCCCTGGAGAGAGTCGACCCCACAAGGACAATCTACCGGAATGTCGCACAACTCATGGCAAATTGCCCCTTGCGGAATGCGGGGGATATCCTCGAAAGCTTTCAGCAGTTTGTCGCGAGTGGTGCCGGCTCCCAGATATCGGTTACAGAATACGGATGGCTGAACCCGTGGTGGGCACTGACCTGCGATGAACGCAATATTCTTCATCCTGTTTTTCAGGAGAAGATGGGTGCAAGAAGTCAGGACCTGCCTCGTCTCCTGTGTCCCACCGGCGCGATATGGTGGGCCAAGACAAGCACCCTGGTTGCTCACGGCACCTTCTATGCTCCCAACTATACGGGATGGTGTATGCCGTGGGAGAGAGCGGTAGATATCGATACGGAAGAAGACTGGGAAATGGCCGAAATGTTACTCGGTATGCAAGGGAAATGAACGGATGAGCAGAAACGTCCTGTACGCAACATTGTATCCCGGCGTCGAGAAATATTTTCCAGACTGGTTGGATTCCACATTGTCACAGGATATGAGCGATTTCGATATATGGTTCGGGCTGGATAACGTTTCCGCAGATATCGTACCGGAGGCCGTCAGGAGGAGATTCGGAGTAGAATTCGTCGGAGCGGGAAAGGATGCCACGCCGATCGGTTTGCGCAACCATGCCATGGAATGGATGTCGGGGGCATATGATGCCATCGTATTCGCCGACAGCGACGACATTCTCGAACCGACGCGTATTTCTTCTTCGCTTCTCGGACTGGAAAATGCGGATATCCATGGGTGTGCTTTGGGCCTCATCAATGGTCATGGTAACGACCTTCAGACCTATTTTGGGCTGACCGAAGGCGAGGATCCCGGCGAAGTTCTGCCCCGGTACAATTTTCTGGGGCTCTCCAATACGGCCTGGCGCGCCGGGGCCTTGCGAGACTGTCTACCCGCGCGCCCCGAATGCGTTGCTATGGATTGGTTTCTTGCGACAACTGGCTGGTGTCAGGGGTTGCGCATCTCTTTCGACCGGAAGATCGGAATGCGCTACCGTCAGCATGGAGCGAACATCGCCTGCGTCGTGCCACCGTTTACTTCCGGACAGATCCTCAAGGCGACCGACATCGTTTGTGGGCACTATCGCCTGCTGATGGAGAACGGCATCCCGATGCCGGAGAGGAAACGCAAAATGCTGGAAGATGCAGCGTCTCGCGCAGGAATATTCAAGACAACGATTGGTTCGTCCCTGCGTCAGCTGGAAGCATATGTGAACGCACTGAATCAGAGGCCCGCGCACCGCCTCTGGTGGTTGACGGTCGCACATCCCGACCTGGAAGATATATGGAATTGCTGAATCTGCGCGGGCGTCTGGTAGGCCCCGGCTGCCCCCCCTACATCATCGCCGAGATAGGGGCCAATTTTAACGGAGACATGGCGCTTTGTCGGAAACTCATCGATGCCGCAAAGGATTGCGGCGCCGATGCCGTGAAGTTCCAGTCCTGGTCGGTCGATTCACTTATCAGCAGGGCCGAGTATGCCCGCAATACGAGTTATACGGACGCACACCGGCATTTCGGGACTCTTGAAGAAATGGTTAAGCGCTACCAGTTGACCCCCGAGCAGCACAAGGAGGCAGCATCCTGCTGCAGGGAGCGGGGGATAGAGTTCCTGTCATCTCCCTTTTCCCCCTTGGAGGTCGACCTGCTGGATTCCCTCGGCGTTCCATGCTTCAAGGTGGCGTCGATGGATATAAACCATCTCACCCTATTGCGACATGTGGGAAGCAAGGGGAAACCGGTGATTCTCTCCACCGGCATGTCGACCATCGGCGAGATCGAGCGGGCGCTCGATGTGCTGCGACAGAGCGGTTCCGGGCCGGTCGCGCTCCTCCATTGCATCTCCATTTATCCTCCGCGGCACGAAGATATCCATCTGAGGAATATGGCCATGCTGCAGAAGGCCTTCGATGTCCCCGTAGGATTCAGCGACCACACCCTCGGGACAGCGATCCCGCTCGCCGCCATTGCGCTCGGCGGGTGCATTGTCGAAAAGCATTTCACCCTCGACAAGGGAATGGATGGCTGGGACCACTGGATCTCGGCCGATCCGGCAGAGATGAAGACGATCGTGGAGGGAGGTAAAAACATCTTCGATGCGCTGGGTTCCTTTGTCCGGATCGTTTCGCAGGCCGAAATGGAAAAACGGCTTAAATACCGCCGCCGGCTTGTTCTGAAAAGGGGGTTGAAGAAGGGTTCGGTGCTTGCCGAATCGGACCTTGATTTCAAACGACCCGGCAACGGTATCCATCCCGATGAATTGAAGTACGTAGTCGGCCGGGCCATAAAGAGGGATATTTCCGAAGGGGAAGAACTGGAATGGCTCGACCTGACCTGACATCACGGAATCTTCCAGTGATCGTCATCGGAGCGGGCGGCCATGCAAAGGTCGCCATCGAGGCCCTGAAACTCCAGGGAAAGGTGGTTCTCGGTATTGTCGACGCGGATCCAACACAAATCGACCATGAAATTCTCGGGATTCCGGTAATCGGCAATGACGAGAATGTTTTCCGACGGGACCCGACGACAGTCCTGCTGGTAAACGGAATGGGCTCCGTTGGCCCCACGGAACGGCGACGGGCGATTTACCAGCGTTTCCGGGATGCCGGATTCCGTTTCGAAGTAGTGGTTCATCCGTCCGCCGTGATCGCTTCGGATGTTGTATTGGAGGAAGGCGCGCAAGTGATGGCAGGCGCAGTGATCCAGCCCGGAAGCAGGATCGGAATAAATTCCATCGTGAACACAGGGGTTTCGGTTGATCATGACTGTGAGATCGGTGACCATGCACACTTGGCGCCCGGAGTGGTTCTTTCGGGTTCCGTGCAGGTTGGAGAGGGAGCCCATGTTGGAACGGGGGCATCCGTTATCCAGGGAGTCCGGATCGGTGGAAATTCAGTGGTCGGCGCAGGAGCCCTGGTCATCCGCAATGTGCCGGACGGTTCCGTAGTGCATGGCGTACCCGCCAAGGTGAAGACGGAGTGAGCGCCCCGCGCAAGGAAGGACATCCTGATGCGTATTCTTCAGGGCGCTCCCGCAATAAGTTTGCATGCAGAATTTCCACACCAGGACAAAGAGAATGAGTGAAGAAAAGTATAAGCGTTTCGC
>JAGGAJ010000212.1 GCA_017889845.1 Deltaproteobacteria bacterium | reverse complement strand
GGAAACGTTGGGCAGTGACGTCATCCGCCTCGGCAGCCGGGGCAGCATTCTCGCCCTCTGGCAGGCCGAGCACATCCGGGCGGAGGTCGGGAAACGCACCGGCCGGAAGGTGGAGATCACGAAGATCAAGACGACCGGCGACATGATCCTCGACGTCCCGCTGGCGAAGGTGGGCGGGAAGGGGCTCTTCGTCAAGGAGATCGAGGAGGCGCTCCTGGAAGGCCGCATCGACCTCGCCGTCCACTCGATGAAGGACGTCCCGACGGACCTCCCGGACCGCCTCGAGATCGTCTGCATCACCCGGCGCGAGGACCCGCGCGACGCGTTCCTCTCGGTGAAGCACGCCCGCTTCGAGGATCTCCCGAAGGGGGCGAAGGTGGGGACGAGCTCGCTGCGGCGGCAGACCCAGCTCCTGGGGCTGCGGCCGGATCTCTCGATCGGGCAGCTCCGGGGGAACCTGGACACGCGGATCCGGAAGATGGAGGAGGGGCAGTACGACGCCATCATCCTCGCCGCCGCGGGGCTCCGCCGCCTCGGGTGGGACGGCAAGATCCGGCAATACCTCCCGGTGGAGCTGTCGATCCCGGCGATCGGGCAGGGCGCCCTGGGGATCGAGATCCGGCGCGACGACGCGCGCACCCGCGAGGCGGTGGCGTTCCTGGACGACCGGGAGACGTCCCTCGCCGTGCGGGCGGAGCGCGGGTTCCTCAAGCGCCTCGAGGGCGGGTGCCAGGTGCCGATCGCGGCGCACGGCACCATCGAAGGCGCGACCGTCGCCCTCGCCGGGCTGGTCGGCCGTCCCGACGGCTCGGAGATCCTGCGCGGGCGGCGCACCGGCGGGGTGGCCGACCCCGAGGCGATCGGGATCGCCCTCGCCGAGGAGCTCCTCGCGCGCGGGGGGAAGGGGATCCTCGACGAGGTGTACAGGCAGACCGGGCCGCCGCGGGGATGACGCTCTCGGGGAAACGGGTGCTGGTCACCCGCAGCGCCGAGCAGGCCGGGGAGCTCGCCGCGCTGGTCCGCGGCGCCGGCGGCGTGCCGGTGCTGTTCCCCACGATCCGCCTGGTTCCCCCGGAAGACCCGGGTCCCCTCGACCGCGAGATCGGACGGCTCGC
Organism: Deltaproteobacteria bacterium; assembly: GCA_017889845.1. GTDB lineage: Bacteria > Desulfobacterota > Deferrimicrobia > Deferrimicrobiales > Deferrimicrobiaceae > JAGGAJ01. The sequence continues at coordinate 2,142 of JAGGAJ010000212.1, read as the reverse complement.
CTCGTTCGACTGGGTCCTCTTCACCAGCGCCAACGCGGCGCGCTTTTTCCGCGAGCGCGCGGCCCGGCTGGGCAATCCCTCGTGGCCGGCGGGCGTCCGGGCCGCCAGCGTCGGGCCCGGCACGGCAAGGGTGCTCGAGTTCCTCGGCATCCCCGTCCGCCTCACGTCGGAAACGCACACGGGGGAGGGGCTCTTCGAGGCCCTGAAGCCGCACGGCGTGGCCGGGAAGCGGTTCCTCCTCCCGCGGGCGGAGGAGGGGAGGGAAACGCTCCCGGAGCTTCTCGCCAAGGACGGGGGCGAGGTGGTCGCGGTGGTCGCCTACCGCAACGGGCTGGCGGAACGGGACGATGCGACGGCGGAGGAGATCGTCGCCCGCCCCCCCGACCTGTGCACCTTCGCGTCCCCTTCCGCGTTCCGGAACCTCTTCGCGCTGCTGGGGGAGGAGAAGGCCCGGGAGATGCTTCGCAGGAGCCGCATCGCCGTGATCGGCGAGGTGACCCGCCGGGCCGTCGAACGGCGGGAATTCCGGGTGGACATCGTGCCCGAAACGTATACGCTGAAGGGAATGGTGGACGCCGCCGCGGCGTACTTCGCGCGGCACCCGGCCGCCGCCCCCCGCTAGCCACCGCCCCGGGAGGGAACCGATGCAGTACCCAGAATACCGGCCCCGCCGGCTCCGGCGGAACGAGACCCTGCGCCGCATGGTCCGGGAGACCCGGCTCTCCGTGGACGACCTCATCTACCCGCTCTTTGTCGCGGCCGGGAGGAACATCCGCCGGGAAGTCCCGTCGATGCCGGGGGTGTTCAACCTCTCGGTGGAGAACCTCGTGAAGGAGGCGAGGGAGGTCCGGCGGCTCGGGATCCCGGCGGTCCTGCTCTTCGGCATCCCCGCGAAGAAGGACCCCCTGGGGAAGGACGCGTACTCCGACCGGGGGATCGTCCAGACCGCGGTGCGCGCACTCAAGGACGCCGTGCCGGAGCTGATGGTCGTCACCGACGTCTGCTTCTGCGAGTACACCGACCACGGCCACTGCGGGATCCTGCGGAACGGCGACGTGGACAACGACGCGACGCTGGAGATCCTCGCGCGGAGCGCGGTGTCCCACGCGAAGGCCGGGGCGGACATCGTCGCCCCCTCCGACATGATGGACGGGCGCGTGGGGGCGATCCGCAAAGGGCTGGACCGGAACGGGTACTCCGGCGTGCCGATCATGTCGTACGCGGCGAAATACGCCGGCGCATTCTACGGCCCGTTCCGCGACGCCGCGGGGAGCGCCCCGGGCTTCGGCGACCGCCGCTCCTACCAGATGGACCCCCCCAACGCCCGCGAGGCGCTGCGGGAGGTGGCCCTGGACGCGATGGAGGGGGCCGACATCGTGATGGTCAAGCCCGCCCTCGCCTACCTGGACGTCATCCACCGGGTCCGGCAGGCGTTCGACCTTCCCGTGGCCGCGTACAACGTCAGCGGGGAATACTCCATGGTCAAGGCGGCCGCGAAGCTCGGATGGATGGACGGGGACCGCGCGATGATGGAGATCCTCGTCTCCATCAAGCGGGCCGGCGCGGACCTCGTCATCACCTACGCCGCAAAAGATGCGGCGAAGGCTCTGGGAGGGTGACGGGTTGTCCCTCCTTCCCCCCGAGACGCCGCCGTATCGCGTCGTGGAGCTGTCCGACGTGTCGGACCGGGCGATCGAGGAGGCCCTGAACCGCGAGGGCGGGGAGGGGTACCGCTTCGATTCGATCCACTTCGTGACGCAGCAGGGGAACCGCCGTCCCGCCATGGCGTTCCTCTTCTTCACCCGCGAAGGGCGCCCCTGCGGGGCATAGACGGTGCGGCTTCCCTGGGAGGAGCGCCGGGAGTTCTTCCAGGACGCCCGGCGGGCGCGGTACCTGGCGCGGGTCGCGGGGAAGGCGGCGGACCTGATCGTGGCGATGTCCCTGTGGCACGTCCCCGGCGCCGCCGGGGCGCTCGCCGCCATCTTCTACGTCCTGATGTGCGACGGCTTCCCCGGCGGGCGCAGCCTCGGGAAGTGGCTGACGGGCCTGAAGGTCGTCCGCATCGACCGGGAGGGGATGGACTTCCCCGCCTCGATGATGCGGAACGCAACCGTCGCCTCGCCGTTCCTCCTCTACCTGCTC
>JAGGAJ010000211.1 GCA_017889845.1 Deltaproteobacteria bacterium | reverse complement strand
CCGGAGAGCAGCACGGCGGGCATGAAATACAGGAAGGCCGTCATCATCGCCTGCTGCTGGGTCCTGCTGACCGTGGAGATGAGCAGGCCGATCCCCAGCGCGGTCGACAGGAACAGAGCCGAGGAAACGAGCAGCAGGAGGAGGCTCCCACGGAAGGGCAGGTCGAACCAGAGTACGCCCACGGTGGAGACGAGGAGGATCTCCCCGAAGCCGACGAGTGCGAAGGGAAGCGTCTTCCCCAGGATGTACTCCGCCGGCGTGATGGGGGTCACCAGGATCTGCTCCAGGGTCCCGATTTCCCGCTCCCGCACGACCGCCATGCTGGTGAGCATCACGCACACGAGCATCACGATGAAGGCGATGATCCCTGGGAGGAAGGTGAAGCGGCTCTCGAGGTTCTCGTTGAACAAGGCGCGGGAGGCCAGTGCGACCGAAGGGGGCCCGGGGAAAGGGACCGGGTTGCGCTGCATCCGGCTCATGCGCACGCCTCCGGAGTAGTCGCCGGTGATCCGGGCCGCATACGAGAGGACGATGGCTGCGGTGTTGGAGTCGGTCCCGTCGACGATGACCTGAAAATCCGCCGTACGGCCCGACCGGAGGGCCCCCTCGAATCCCGGGTCCATGCGCAGGATCACCCCCGCGTTCCCCCGGTTCATCAGATCCTCGGCCTCCCGGATATCGGTCGTCTCCCGCACGAGGCGGAAGTGGCCGGAGGAGAAGAAACGGGCGGCCAGTTCGCGGGAGGAGAACGTCCGGTCGAGGTCGACCACGACGGCGGGGGCGTTCCGCACGTTGGTGGTGACGGCGTATCCGAAGAGCAGGACCTGGAGGAGCGGGGGGAGGATCAGGAATCGCAGCATCTGCGGATCCCGGAAGAGCTGGTGGAACTCCTTGACCAGCATGTGGCGGATCCGCTCGAACACGGAGCTTCCCCCTACCGGAGCTTCTTGTGGAACAGCCGGGTCGCGGCGAGGATCGTCATGCCGGCGAAGGCGAGGAGCAGCGCCCCTTCCGCGGCGAGGGTGCGAAGGCCCACGCCCTTCAGCCAGACCCCCTTGATCGCCTTGACGAAGTAGCGGGACGGGACAAGGTACGTGATCGCCCGGGCGAGCGGCGGCATGCTGTCGATGGAAAACACGAAACCCGAGAGCAGGTACGAAGGGAGGAAGGTGAAGGCCATCGCCATCTGGCTCGCCGGCAGCTGCGACCTCGCGGCGACGCTGAACAGCATTCCGAGAGAGAGGGCTCCCGCCAGGAAGACGGCGGCGATCCCGAAGAGGAGCGGCATGCTGCCGCGGAACGGCACCTGGAAGAGGAGCGTCCCCATCGTCACGGCCACGACCACGTCCGCCATCCCGATGAGGAAGTACGGGACCAGCTTGCCGAGGATCAACTCCGGCCCGGTGACCGGCGTGGCGAGGAGCTGCTCCATCGTGCCCTGCTCCCACTCCCGGGCCACGGTGAGGGAGGTGAGGAGGGCGGAGATGATCATCATGATGACGGAGATCAGTCCGGGCACGATGAAATTCCTCGACTCGAGTCCGGTGTTGAACCAGACGCGGGACCGCACGTCGAGCGGCGGACGGATCCCCTGGAGCCCTTTCGCCCGGGCCCACCGGACCTCGAGGTCCGCGGAGTAGCCCGACACCACGGACTCGGCGTACCCGAGGGCGATGGTGGCGGTGTTCGCCTCCGATCCGTCGAGGAGGAGCTGCACCGGCGAGGACCGGTCGCTTCCCACCCGTCCGGCGAAATCCTCCGGGATCACCAGTGCCGCCAGAACCCGTCCCTCGTCGATCGCCGCCTCCATGCCCGGGTACCCTTCCGCGCGCAGGACCACCTGGAAATACCGCGATCCCTCGAAGCGGCTGACGAGCTCCCGGCTCTCCGGTGTGCGGCTCCGGTCCCAGACAGCCAGGGGCACCCGGTCCACGTCCAGCGTGAGGACGTAGCCGAACAGCAGGAGCAGCAACACGGGGATCGCGAACCCCAGCGCGAGGCTGCGGGGGTCGCGGCGGAGGTGGAGGACCTCCTTCCGGGAAACGGCCAGTAGGCGGCGCGTGTTCACCGACGCACCTCCGCGACGGGCCCGGCCATGCGGTCCCTCTCCTCGACGATGGACACGAACACATCCTCCAGCGATGGCCCGGTCGTTTCCTTCCGCGCCATCCCGGCCTTCAGGGCCGACGGAGAGCCCAACGCCGCCAGCTCGCCACGGTAGACGAGGCCGAGGCGGTCGCAATGCTCCGCCTCGTCCATGTGGTGCGTCGTGACGAAGACGGTGGTCCCCGCTCCGGAGAGGGCGTAGATGAGGTCCCAGAAGGCCCGGCGGCTGAACGGGTCCGTCCCCGAGGTCGGCTCGTCGAGGAAGAGGACGGGGGGCTCGTGCAGGATCGCGCACCCCAGCGCCAGCCGCTGCTTCCAGCCGCCGGACAGGTGCGCGGTCCGGGTGCGGCGGTGCCCTTCCAGCCCCGCCATCCGGACCGCCCACTCCTTCCGCTCCCTCTTCCTGCCGCCCGGGATCCGGTAGATCCCGGCGAAGAAGTCCACGTTCTCCTCCACCGTCAGATCCTCGTAGAGGGAGAAGCGCTGGGACATGTACCCGATGTGCTGCTTGACCGACTCCGGCGCCGTGCGGACGTCGAGGCCGGCGACCGTCGCCTCCCCTTCCGTGGGGGCGAGCAGCCCGCACAGCATCCGGAGGATCGTCGACTTCCCCGCCCCGTTGGGGCCCAGGAGGCCGAACACCTCCCCTTTCCGCACGTCGAAGCTCACCCGGTCGACGGCGACGAACCCGTCGAAGCGCCGCGTCAGCCCCCGGGCGCTGACGGAGATACCGCCGGGGGAGCTCACGCCGCTCCCCTGCCGCCCTCGCCGAGGACCGATATGAAGACGTCCTCCAGCGACGGCGGGACCGGCAGCACGGATTCGAACGGGACCCCGGCGCCGGTGAGCGCCGCCGCCACGGCGGGGGCCGGATCCGGGAGGTCCCGTCCCCCGAAATGGACCCGGTCCCCGAACAGGCCAACCGAAGATCCGGGAAATGCCTGCCGCAAGGCCGCGGCGGCCCGCCGCGGCTCGCCGGACCGGACCGAAAGCAGCGTCCCGGGGAAGAGGGAGCGCACCGTTTCCGGCGACCCCGCCGCGAGGAGTTTCCCGCGGTGGAGGAGCCCGACGCGGCGGCACCGCTCCGCCTCGTCGAGGTAGGAGGTGGAGAGGAAGATCGTGATCCCCTCGCCGAGAAGCCGGTGCAGGAT
>JAGGAJ010000210.1 GCA_017889845.1 Deltaproteobacteria bacterium | reverse complement strand
GCGAGGTGGGGCAGCGTATGGAGCCCAGAGGGGGACATTCTTGATCTGTTGGGGGATGCAGGGGAAGAGTGTCCCCCGCCAGGAGCGGAATCGCAGCGAGCGGACGAAGGTCGCGAGCGTAGCGGAGTGGATGCCCCCCGCGAGCCCGGAGTCCGGGCCCCGAACGATCTGGCGCCGTATTATTGAAACGGAGCGAGCCGATGCCATACCAGTTCCTCGCGATGCAGCAGGATGGGCGGATCCTGACCATCACGCTCAACCGCCCCCCCTCGAACGCCCTGAACCGGGAGCTCGGGGAGGAGTTATTCCGCGCCTTCGGCGAAGCGGAGAAGATGGAGGACGTGACGGTCGTGGTCGTCGCCAGCGCCCTGGAAAAGGCGTTCGTCGCCGGGGCCGACATCAAGGAGATGGCCGCCATGAGCCGGGACGACTCCGAGGCGTTCTCGAAGCTCCTGCAGGAAGCCAACAACACCCTCGCCCGGATGAAGAAGGTGGCGATCGCCGCGATCAACGGGCACGCCCTGGGCGGCGGATGCGAGCTGGCCCTGGCGTGCGACTACCGGTTCATGGCCGCCGGGAAAGGCCTCATCGGCCTGCCGGAGGCGACCCTGGGGATCCTTCCCGGCGCGGGCGGCACCCAGCGGCTCCCCCGCCTGGTGGGACTGGCCAGGGCCATGGACATCCTCCTCCGCGGGAGGGCGATGGGGCCCGAGGAGGCGCTCCAGATCGGCCTCGTCGACCGGGTCTTCGAGGCGGGGAGCTTCATGGAGGAGGTCATGAAGTTCGCCGGCCAGCTCGCCGCGGGGGCCGGCAAGGCGATGGGGTACATCAAGGCCGCCGTCCGCGAGGGGATCGACCTTCCCATGGAGCAGGCCCTGGTCGTGGAGCGCCGGTACGGTTTCGCGAACCTCGGGACCCACGACGCCAAAGAAGGGCTCCGGGCGTTCGCCGAGAAACGGAAACCCGACTTTCAGAGCCGATGATTCCCATTCCAACCAATCCAAAGGAGGGCGCACGATGAAGGTCGAGGATATCCGGACCGTAGGGGTCCTGGGCGCGGGGAGCATGGGCGCCGGGATCGCTCAGGTCGCGGCGCAGGCGGGTTTCCAGGTGAAGGTGGTGGACGTCGGCGACGCGGTCTGGGCCCGGGCCCGGAAGACGATCGCCGGCAGCATGGAGCGGATGGTCAAGAAGGAGAAGATCACGGCGGACCAGATGAAGGAGGCGCTGGACCGCATCGGCTTCTCCACAGACGTCGGCACGATGAAGGGCGTTCCGTTCCTCTTCGAGGCGGTCTTCGAGGACGTGGACGTCAAGAAGGAACTCTTCGGGAAGCTCGATGCCGTCTGCGGCGACGACGCGATCTACGCCACCAACACCTCCTCCATTTCCATCACGGAGATGGCCTCCATGGTGAAGCGCCCCGCCCGGTTCGTCGGGATGCACTTCTTCAATCCCGTCCCGATGATGGCCCTGGTGGAGGTCATCCCCGCCATGCAGACGGAGAAGGCCACGACCGACCTGGCCCTGGCGATGGCGGCGAAGCTCGGAAAGACCGCCATCACCTGCAAGGACACGCCGGGCTTCGTCCTGAACCGCCTGCTGATCCCCTACATGATCGATGCGGTACGCCTCCTGGAGGCGGGGGTCGCGTCGGCCGAGGACATCGACAAGGCGATGAAGCTCGGCGCCGGCATGCCGATGGGCCCCTTCGAGCTGATGGACTTCACCGGCGTCGAGATCTCCTACCTGGTCGGCGAGATGTTCTACAAGTACACGAAGGAGCCCCGTTTCGCCGCCCCCGGGCTGCTGCGGAACATGGTGAAGGCCGGGTACCTCGGGCGCAAGACCGGCCGGGGGTTCTACGACTATTCGGAGAAGAAGTAGAGGGAGACCGGCCCCATGAAGCTGAAGCAGTTGTCCATATTTCTCGAGAACGCTCCCGGCCGCCTGTACGAGGCGCTCAAGGCGCTCGGGGACGCCGGGATCAACCTGCGGTCCCTGTGCATCAGCGACACCTCGGACTACGGGGTTTTGCGGATCCTCGTGTCCGACGTCGCCAAGGCCCGGAGAGTGATCATGGAAAAACAGCTTCCGGCCCGGATCGACGACGTGATCGCCGCCGAGATCGAGGACACCCCGGGCAGCCTGGCCCGGGCGCTCCTCCCGCTCAAGGAGGGCGACGTGAACGTCGAATACATGTACGGCCTGATCGGGGGCTCCTCCGGGAAGGCGGTGGTGGTCTTCCGCTTCCGCGACACCGACCGTGCGATGGGAATCCTGCAGGCCAACGGCGTCAAGATCCTCGATTCCAAGTCGTTCTGGGAGGCAGAGCACTCACCGTAACGCCTCCAGGGAGAGAAACGATCCGATGGGAAACGTCCGTTATCAGCCGAAGAAGTTCGCGGTGATCGGCGCAGGGCCCGTCGGCGCGATCGTCGCCGCCTTTCTCGCCCGGGGGGGCTACGAGGTCACGCTGTGCGACGTCGTGCCGGCGCTGATCGAGCCCGCGCTGCACCCCGGGATCCGCATCGAGGGGACCGACACCCTGCAGGCCCGGGTGGCGCACGTCACGACGCTCGTCGACGACCTGATCGGCGATCCCCCCGACGTGATCATCGTCGCCGTCAAGGCCACCGCCCTCCCGCTGATCGCCTCCGCCCTCGAGGGGTTCGTCGGCGAAGGGCGGTACGTCGTCAGCTGGCAGAACGGCATCGACACAGAGCGGGTCCTCGCCCGGAACCTGGGCGCCCGGCACGTCCTCCGGGCCGTCGTCAATCTCGGGTGCGTCCCGCTCGCGCCGGCCCACGTCCGGATCGCCTTCCACCACCGCCCGCACCGGATCCAGGAGCTCGACCCGCAGTCGCGGGACGCCGCCGTCGGGATCTGCGAGGCGCTCACCCGGTGCGGACTCGACACCGTGCACACCGACCGGATCCATGACATGGTCTGGCGCAAGGCCGTCCTCAACGCCTGCATGAACCCCATCTGCGCCATCACCCGCAAGACCATGTTCGAGATCATCACCGACCCGATCCTCTACCACCTGGTGGATCTCCTCATCAAGGAGGGCGCCGCCGTGGCCCGGGCCAACGAGTTCCACCTCGGCCCGGACTACTACCCGTACTGCATCGACTACATCCGTAACGCAGGGCACCACAAACCGTCCATGCTGCAGGACATCGAGGCGGGCCGGCGGACGGAAATCGACTACATCAACGGGAAGATCATCGAGAATCGACTACATCAACGGGAAGATCATCGAGTACGGCGTTCAGACCGGGATGCCCACCCCGTACAACACCATGGTCCGCGGTCTGGTCAAGGCGCTGGAACCGAAATGACCCGGGGCGTACAAACCAGAGCCCAAAGGGCGCAGCGGGGGGTTCCTCGCAGGCGCCCCATACTTTCCGGTGGAGGGGTACCCCACCAGTACGGTTTCCGAGGTGGGGCAGCGTATGGAGCCCAGAGGGGGACATTCTTGATCTGTTGGGGGATGCAGGGGAAGAGTGTCCCCCGCCAGGAGCGGAATCGCAGTGAGCGGGCGGAGGTCGCGAGCGTAGCCGGAGAGGAAGCCCCCCGCGAGCCCTTGGGCTATTGCGCATTGTGTCCCCCGCCATGATGGACATCCGGCAGAGGGTGGCGCGGCTGTCGGCCCGCATGTTCGATGGTCCGCAATACCCGACGCAGGGAGCGGTGCTGTTCGTCGACCTGGAACGCCGGGACCACTTTATCCGGTTCCTCCCCCGGGAAGTGTTCCGCACCTTCCTGTCCAACCGCGGCGGGAACATGTTCCTGCTTTACAATCTCCTGCCGGACGCGCCGGAGGCGCTTTCCCCCGGGGTCCCCCTGATCTTCGGAAGCGGGGGACTGACGGGCGCCGTCCCCACCGCCTGCCGGGGCAACGCAAGCAGCATCTCCCCCGACAGCCGCGCCGTCCTGGACAGCAACTGCGGGGACGCCTTTCCCACGTTCCTGAAGTTCCACGGCTACGACCACCTCGTCTTGTACGGGCAGGCGCCCG
>JAGGAJ010000209.1 GCA_017889845.1 Deltaproteobacteria bacterium | reverse complement strand
CGGATCCGGCCGTTGTCGATGATGTAGGCGCGATCGATCAGCTTCAGGGACGACTTCAGGTTTTGCTCCGAGAGGAGCATGCTGATGCCCGCCTCCTTGAGCCGGAGGATCTGCTCCTCCAGGGACCTCACGATGAGGGGAGCGAGGCCCTCCGTCGGCTCGTCGAGCAGGAGCAGCCTCGGGCCGCTCATGAGCGCCCGCCCCAGCGCGAGCATCGCCTTCTCCCCGCCGCTGAGGAAGCCCGCCCGGCGGCCGGCGATCTCCCGGAGCGGCGGGAACAGGTCGTACACGCGGTCCCGGGTCCATTCCCCGGTCCTCCGGTGGACGATCCCGAGGTTGTCGTCCACGGTCAGGTCGGCGAAGACGCGCCGGTCGTCGGGGACGTAGCAGATGCCGCGGCGGACCATCTCGAATGGCTTCCTCCCCGTCACGTCCTCCCCCTCGAAGAGCAGGCGGCCCTCCCGCGGGTGCAGCATGCCGCAGACGCTCTTCATCGTCGTGCTCTTCCCCGCTCCGTTCCTCCCGAGGAGCCCCACGACCTCGCCCTTCCGCAGGGCGAGGGAGACGTCGAACAGGATGTGGCTCTGCCCGTAATAGGTGTGGATCCCCCGGACCTCTAGCATCCGCCGGTCTCCCCCAGGTAGGCGCTCTGGACCTCCCGGTTCCGCCGCACCTCCTCGCAGCTCCCCTGGATCACCGTCCCTCCCCGCACCATCACCATGATCCGCTTCGCGATCTCGAAGACCAGGCCGATGTCGTGCTCGCAGAACAGGATCGTCAGCCCGAGCTCCTCGGACAGCCGCCGGATCAGGCGGATGCACCGTTCCGTCTCCTCCGGCGCCATCCCGGCCGTGGGCTCGTCGAGGATGAGGAGCTCCGGCTTCCCGCCCAGCGCGACGGCGATCTCGAGGACCTTCTGGTCCCCGTGGGAGAGCAGGTCGCTTTCGGCGTCCCGCCGGTCGTACAGGCCCACGTTCCGGAGGATCGAGTGGACCTCGTCCGCCTCCATCCCCTTCACCTCCGAGAAAATCCGGAAGGTCCTGCGTTCCCGGGAGAGGACCGCGATCTGCACGTTCTCGAAGACCGTGAGGCGGGGGAAGATGTTGACCACCTGGAAGGAGCGGGAAATCCCGCGCCGGCAGATGACGTGGGGCGGGAGGCCGGAGATCTCCCGGCCCTTGAAGAGGATGCGGCCCGAATCGGGGGAAAGGTGTCCCGTGATGAGGTGGAACAGCGTCGTCTTCCCGGCCCCGTTGGGCCCGATGACCGCGACGATCTCCCCGGCCGTGACCTCGAGGTTCGCCCCGTTGACGGCCCGGAAGCCGCCGAAGGACAGGACCGCCGACTCCACCCTAAGCACTTCGTGCCTCCCCGGCGCGGTGCCGCCGGACGGCGTACCCGAGGATGCCGTCGGGCAGGAAGATGATCACGAGGGTGAGGATGACGCCGAGCACGAGGGACCAGTAAGACGTGTAGTGGCTCGCGAATACCCGGAGCAGCACGATGGCCGCGGCGCCGGCGAAAGGCCCGAAGAACGTGTACATCCCGCCCAGCAGGCACATGATGAGCACCTCGAGGGAGAAGGTCCAGAACATCATGTCCGGGAAGACCGAGGTGTCGACCACGACGAAGAGCGTGCCCGCCACGCCCCCGAAGAACCCCGCGATCACGAGGGTCACGAGCTGGTGCGCCCGGACGTCTACGCCGACCGCCGCCGACCGGACGGGGTTGTCCCGGATCCCCTCCAGCGTCTTCCCGAAGGGGGACGCGGCGATCCGGCGCATCGCGGCGAGGCAGAGCACGGTAACCGCCAGGGTGAAATAGTACGCGCCGCCCGTCGACCCGAGCGCGTCGGGAAGGGGGATGCCGTGGATGCCGTCGTCGCCCCCCGTGAAGGAGTACCAGCGGTAGACCGTAACCCAGACCAGGGACCCCAGGGAGATCTGCAGCATGCCGAAATAGAGCTTCGACAGGCGCACGCAGACGACCCCCATCGCCAGGCTCAGGAGGGCTGCGGCGAGCGGCCCGACGACGAATCCGAGCGGTGCGGGCAGAGCGGTGCGGGTCAGCATCAGCGCCGTGCCGTAGGCGCCGATGCCGTAGAAGACGGCGTGGTGGAACTGGTAGATGCCGCCGTACCCGATTGCGAGGTTCAGGCTCGTCGCGAGCAGGCCGGTGAGCAGCACGATCGCGGCGACGTAGGTGTAGAAACGCGGCAGCGCGTGCGGCAGGGCCACGAGGACGGCCAGCAGCAGGAGCAGCGCGGCGCGGCGTCCGTTCATTGCGGCGTCACCACGTCGACCGGAGGAGGCCCTTCGGCCGGAAGAGGAGGACGACGACGACCGCGAGATAGGGGAAGACGATGCCGAACTGCGGCCAGGCCAGGATGCCGAGGGACTGGGTGAGCCCGAAGATGAGCGAGCCCAGGAGCGCGCCCCAGATGTTGCCGAGCCCCCCCATGATCACGATCAGGAACGCCTCCATGATGAGCGAGTGGTCCATGCCGAGGGAGATGTTGACCATGGGCGCGATGAGCGCGCCGCCCAGCCCCGCGAGAGCGCAGCCGAGCACGAAGGTGAAGGCGAACACCCAGCCCACGTTGATCCCCACGGCGCTCACCATCTCGCTGTCGACCGCCGCCGCGAGGGCGATCTTCCCCATCCTCGTCCGGTTGATGACGAGCCAGAGGAATACCGCGATGACCGGCCCGACCAGGAGGAGGAAGAGGTTGTAGTAGGGGAGCGGCAGCCCGAACAGTTCCGCGGAGCCCTGGAAGAACGCGGGGACGGTGACGGAGCGGTACTCCGCCCCCCAGACGATCTTGACCAGGTCCCCGAGGATGAGGGCAAAGGAGAAGGTGAGCAGCAGGAGCATCAGGTGCTCCCGGTCGTAGAGATAGGAGAAGAACCCCCGTTCCAGCACGAACCCGAGGGCGGCGACGGCGAGGGGCGCGACGGTTAGCGCGGCCCAGAAGGCGGGCATGCCGCCCCCGAGGGTCTGGATCACCGTGCACGCCACGAAGGCGCCGATCATGTAGAGCGAGCCGTGCGCGATGTTCGGGATCCGCAGAACCCCGAGGATGAGGGTCAGGCCGGACGAGACGATGAACAGGATCGTCGTCCGGCTGAGCCCCACCAGGATCTGGGTCAGCGTACCGGAGGAGGCGAGGTTCCCCAGAGAACCCATCGGGCAGCGGTCACTTCGCCCGCGACTTCCGGATCTCCTCGCAGGACGGCATGTACTCCTTCGCGGGCACCGAAACGATGTCCCCCGCGACGAGGAACTCGTACTGCGGCGACTTTTTCGTCAC
>JAGGAJ010000208.1 GCA_017889845.1 Deltaproteobacteria bacterium | reverse complement strand
CTGGGCGACGCCCAGCGGGTGCGGGAACGGGCCATGCGGTCCGACACCACGGTGGTGTACGGCCCCGGCTACCTCGGCATCGAGGCGGCCCGGGCCCTCCGGAAGCTGGGGAACCAGGTCGTGTGGATCAACCCCGGGCTCCCCCGCTTCGGGAACCCCATCTCGGGGGACGTGGAGGTCCGGATCGCCGACCAGCTCCGCTCCAAGGGGGTGAAGATCCTGGAAGGGACCGAGATCGCCGACGCGGTCGACGTGGACGGGAAGAGCTTCGACGTGGTGACCGCGGGCGGCGCGAAGATCCCGTGCAACCTCGTCGTCGTCGCCACCGAGCGTCTCCCCAACATCCCCTTCCTTGAGGGGAGCGGCGTGAAGGCAGGGGCCGGCGTGCTGGTGGACGAGTACCTGCGCACCAACGCCTCCAACGTGTACGCCGCGGGGGACTGCGCCGAGGTGTACGACATCAACCGCCGCGAGAGCCGGATCAACTTCGGGTGGCGCAGCGCGATCAAGCAGGGGCAGCTGGCCGGGGAGAACATGGCCGGCGGCGAGAAGGTCTACATCAAGAACGCCGAGGATTACTTCGGGCTCCTCTACGGGTCGCCCCTGCTGGAGCGCGTCGGGGCCAAGTAGACGGGCGTCACTGGCCCCCGTCGAGGGTCGGGTCGAAGGGGCGCGGTTCGCCGTCGGGAAGGAGGAATTCCCCGACGGTGAACCGGAACCGGCAGGCGGGGCAGAGCAGGACCACCTCGAGTTTCCTCTCCGGGCCCGGTCCCGGCCTCCGGAACCCGACGTGGAATCCTCCCCCGGCCCCGCACTTCGGGCAGGACGACAGCTCCCCCTCGACGCGAACCCGCTCCATCAGTAGTCGATCCCCTTCTCCGCCTCGATCCCCTGGTCGTACGGGTGCTTGATGTTGCGCACCTCGCTCACCAGGTGGGCCTCCCGGGTGACCTCCTCGCGGGCGTACCGGCCGGAGAGAATCAGGTGGACGTTTTCCGGCCTCTCCCGGATGAAGGAGACCACCTCGCCCACGTCGAGCAGGCCCAGGTGGACCGCCACGTTCACCTCGTCGAGGATGAGGATGTCGTACCTGCCGGAGAGCATCCGCTCCCGCGCCGTGGCGAGCGCCTCCCGCGCGGCCGCCACATGCTCCTCGAAGGGAAGCGAGTCGCCGCGGATCCCGACGAACCCCTTCCCCATCGGAACGAGCTCGAACTCGGGGGCCAGGCGTTTCGCCCCGTCGAGCTCGCCGTAATGGAGGGAGCCCTTGATGAACTGGATCATCAGGACCTTCATCCCGTACCCGACGGCGCGCACCGCCATCCCCAGGCACGAGGTGGTCTTCCCCTTCCCCTCCCCGGTGATGACCAGGACGAGTCCCCGGCGGGGCTTTTCCGGCAACCGTTCGGGCGCTTTTTGTTCCGCCATTGCTTCTCCCATTCCCCCGGCCCACTGTAAGATGTACGGGGGGTCGGGTTGATTCCCCGGGATGACAAAATGCCGTCGCCTTGTGGAATAATGGGATCAGGAAGAAGTGAGAACGGGGGGCACCGTGACCACGGAATTCTCCAAGACCCACTGCATGGTCTGCGCCAGGGAAGGTGGCTTCGAGGGCGGGATCTGCGACCTGTGCAAGGCGAAAATCCGCGGCGAGGCCCTCGAGGGGCAGCACCAGCTCAAGAAAGAAGCCGACAAGTCCCTTCACAAGGAGGGGCTGGTCATCGAAAAGAAGTCACACGGATGACGGTTACGCGGGGGCTGCCCCCGCGGACTCGGCGAACTTCCGGCCGAAGTCGACGCACGCCTGCAGGTCCTGCTCGCTTGGGGTCATCCGGACCTTGATCGGCTCCGGGGACACCTTGATCCGCATCGACGTCAGGATGTCCTGCACCGTCTTGATCGCCTCCCCGCTCCACCCGTAGGATCCGAACACGGAGGCGACCTTCCCCTTCATGTTCAGCACCACCAGGTTCGCGATCAGGTGCAGGATCGGGTGCGGCACGTTGCTGTTCAGCGTGGGAGTGCCGATCAGGAATCCCACGGACTCTTCGAGCCGGTCGATGATCTCCTCCACCGGGACCTCCACGGCGTTCATCAGTACCGGCGTGAGCCCCCCCGCGGTCACCCCTTCCGCCACCTTCCGCGCCATCGCCGCCGTGTTCCCGTAGGCGGAGGCGTATACGATCACCACCTTCTTCTCCTTCACCCGGGAGGAAACGGATGCACGCTCTTCGTACCAGGCGAGGTACTTCAGCGGATCCTTCCGCAGCACCGGCCCATGGGACGGGGCGATCATCTCCAGCGGTAGGTCCCTCACCCTCCCGCACGCCTTGAGGATGTGCTCCTTATAGGGCCGCATGATCGTGCTGTAGTAGAACTCGAACGCCTTGCGGGCCTTCTCCGGCTCGTGGAGTTCGTCGTTGAAGGTATGGGGACTCGAGTAGTGGGCGCCGAGGAAGTCGCAGGGGAACAGGATCCGGTCCTCCACGAGGTAGGTGAGGATCGTGTCGGGCCAGTGCAGGAACGGCGCGTTGATGAACCGCAGCGTCTTCCCGCCAAGGGACAGCTCCTCGTTGTCGTTGACGATCCGGAAGGGGAATCCCGCGTTGACGAGGTTGTCCACGAAGGTCTTGGCGGACCGGGAGAGCAGGACCATCACATTGGGGTGGCGGTCGAGCAGGTCCACCAGGGCGCCGGCATGATCGGGCTCGGAGTGGTTGACGATCACGTAGTCGAGCTTCCCGACGGGGAGGATCTCCTCGATGTTGCGCAGGAACTCCCCCGCGAAGGGGCGCTTCACGCAATCGATGAGGGCGGTTTTCTCCGTCCCTCTCACGAGGTAGGAGTTGTACGTCGTCCCGTACCGGGTCGGGATGACGATGTCGAAGACGGTGAGGCCGGGGTCCTTGACCCCGACGCAGTGGACGTTGGGGGCGAGCGTCACGGTCGGCATGCGATTCTCCTCGGTGGGATCAGGCCGTGTTGGTCAGCCGGCGGGCTCGAACTCATCCTTCCCGGCACCGCACAGGGGGCATACCCAGTCCTCGGGAACGTCCTCGAAGGGGGTCCCCGGCGGAACGCCGTTGTCCGGGTCGCCGGCGGCGGGGTCGTAGACGTAGCTGCACACGATGCATCTCCACTTCTTCATGGGCGCGCTCCCGTGGGGGGTGAACGGCTCATGAATTATAATCCCCCCCCTCCGCGAACCGCAATACGGCCCTCGCCACGCCTCCGGGGGAGCCGATCCCCCGCCGCCCCTCTCTCCCCCGAAGCCGCTCCCACCGGTCCGGCGGGAATCCCGACGGCGCCAGCGCGAA
>JAGGAJ010000207.1 GCA_017889845.1 Deltaproteobacteria bacterium | reverse complement strand
GCGAAGTTCCGCGCCGTCTCCTGGATCATCCGCTGCTCTTCGGTCAGCTCGAACGTCATCGCGTCGTCCCCCCTTGTCACTTTCCCTTGAATTCGGGCGTCCGTTTCCCGATGAAGGCGGCGATCCCCTCGACGCGGTCGTCGGTGGCGAAACCCGCGGCGAACAGGCTTGCCTCCAGGGCGCAGCCGTTCTGCAGGTCCATGTCCAGCCCCCGGTTCATCGCCATCTTCGCCGTGCGGACGGCCACCGGCCCCCTGGAGAGGATCTTCTTCGCGATGTCCCTGGCGGTCGCCATCAGTTCCGCCGCGGGGACTACCCGGTTGACCAGGCCGATCTCGTACGCGCGCTGGGCGGTGATCATGTCCCCGGTGAGGACGAGCTCCTTGGCGACGTTGCGTCCCACCAGCCGCGGCAGACGCTGGGTCCCCCCGTACCCCGGGATGATCCCCAGGTTGACCTCGGGCTGCCCGAACTTCGCCGTGTCCGCGGCGATGAGCATGTCGCACGCCATCGCCACCTCGCACCCGCCCCCGAGGGCGAACCCATTGACGACTCCGATGACCGGCTGGGGCATCCGCTCGATGAAGCCCAGGACCTCCTGCCCGAGGAGGGCGAAATCCAGCGCCTCCATCGCGGTGAACTGCTGGAATATCGGGATGTCAGCCCCGGCGATGAACGCCTTCCCGCCCGCCCCGGTAAGGAGGACGACTCCCATGTCGTCGCGGGAAGACACTTCCATAAGCGCCGCTTTCAGCTCCAGCACGGTTTCCCGGTTCAACGCGTTGAGCGTTTTCGGGCGGTTGAAGGTGATCGTGGCGATCCGCTCGGAGACTTCCACCAGCAGGTTCTGGTACGACATGGCCCCTCCCTCACGCCTTCTCGTAGGAATAGAAACCGCGTCCCGTCTTCTTCCCGAGGTATCCGGCATCGACGTGTTTCCGGAGGAGCGGACAAGGTCGGTACTTCGGATCGCCGAGACCCTGCTGCAGGACGTTCAGCACCTCGAGGCAGGTGTCCAGCCCGATCAGGTCCGCCAGGGCGAGGGGCCCCATCGGGTGGTTGGCCCCCATCCGCATGATGGCGTCGATGTCCTCCGCCTTCCCGACCCCCTCCATGAGGGCGTAGACCGCTTCGTTGATCATGGGCATCAGGATCCGGTTGGCGACGAATCCCGGGAAGTCGTTTGCGGGAACCGGTTCCTTCCCGAGTTTCCGGGAGAGCTCCATCGTGGCGACGAAGGTATCCTGCGACGTCTGCAGCCCGCGGATGACCTCCACCAGCTTCATGAGGGGAACCGGGTTCATGAAGTGCATCCCCACGACCTTGTCCGGGCGCTTCGTCGCCGCGGCGATCTTCGTGATCGGGATGGAGGAGGTGTTCGTGGCGAGGATCCTGCCCGCGGGGACCACCCCGTCGAGTTCCCGGAAGAGGTCGAGCTTGAGTTCCTCCTTCTCCGTGGCCGCCTCGACCGTGAAGTCGCACGCGGCGAACTCCGCGAGGCTTGTCGTGGTCGCGAGGCCGGCCATCATCCGCTCGCGGTCCTGCTCCGTGATCTTCTCCTTCCGGACCAGGATGTCGAGCCCCTTCCCTATGCCCGCCCGGGATTTCGCGAGCACCGCGTCGGACACGTCGGCCAGCACCACCTGGAACCCGCTCATCAAAGAGACCTGGGCGATGCCGCTCCCCATCTGGCCCGCCCCGAGCACGCCGATCCTTGAAATGGCCATAGCACCCCCCGAAATATCAATGACGATAAAGCTTGTATTTCGATACGTTATATGCCGATACAAAATGTAACCGTTACAAGCGTTCCACCAGCATTGCCACCGCTTCCCCGCCGCCGATGCACAGCGATGCCACGCCGTATCGCTCGCCCCGGTCCTCCATCGCATACAATAGCGTCGTTAGGACCCTGGCTCCCGATGCGCCGATGGGGTGCCCCAGAGCCACGGCTCCCCCGTTCACGTTCACCCGCTCCGGGTCCAGTGCAAGTTCCCGGATGGCGGCCAGCGCGACGCCGGAGAACGCCTCGTTGATCTCGAAGAGGCCTACCTGCTCCTTCCTTACTCCCGTCTTCTGGAACAGCTTCCGGATGGCATCCACCGGCGCGACGGTGAACCAGACCGGCTCCAGGGACGCCGTGGCGTATCCGACGATCCGCGCCAGCGGCGTGATCCCCCGCTTCTTCGCACCCTCCGAAGACATGACGACGACCGCCGCCGCCCCGTCGTTGATCGTCGAGGCGTTCCCCGCCGTGACGGTGCCGCTTTTCTCGAAGACGGCGCGGAGCTCGGGCAGCTTCGCCACGTTTCCCCGCCCGGGCTCCTCGTCCACCAGGAACGGGACGGGATCCCCTTTCCGTTGCGGGATCGGCACCGCCACGATTTCCTTGGTGAATTTCCCTGCCTTGATGGCGTTCAGCGCCCGGGTGTAGGAGGATGCGGCGTACGCGTCCTGGTCCTCCCGGGATATCTTGCGCTCTTTTGCGAGGAGCTCGGCGCAGTTCCCCATGTGGATGTTCTGGTAGGCATCCATCAGCCCGTCGACCATCATGTGGTCGAAGATCGTGTCGTTTCCGAGGCGGTATCCGGTGCGCGCCTTCTTCAGGAGGTAGGGCGCCTGGCTCATCGACTCCATCCCGCCGGCGACGACCACGTCGAACTCGTCCGTCGCCACGGATTGCGCCGCGAGCATGACGGCCTTCAGCCCCGAGCCGCACATCTTGTTGATCGTGACCGCGCCGGCGGACACGGGGATGCCGGCGTAGATCCCCGCCTGGCGGGCGGGGGCCTGACCGATCCCGGCGGACAGCACGTTCCCCATGATGACCTGTTCGACGTCCTCCTTGCGGATCCCGCCGCGCGACACGGCCTCGGCCACGGCGATCGCACCGAGCTTCGGCGCGGGGATGTCCGCGAGGCTGCCTCCCAGCGAACCGACGGCGGTTCGGGCGGCTCCGGTGATGACGGCTTCCTTCATGAGGCCTCTCCTTTCCCTTGTTCGGGTGGTTCCGGCGTTTCCAGCCGGACTTTCTCCCGCAGGCGTTGCTGGTATTCCCGGATTTCCTTCCTCAGGGCGACCAACTGGGAGATCCGGTCGTCTATCTGCTCCGCGCGCTCGTCGAGGATCACGAGGAGCTTCGGAAGGATCTCGCGGTTGTTCCGCTGCTTCCGGTAGATCTTCTCGAGTTCGACCATCTCCGCGAGCGAGAGGCCGAGCACCTTCAGCCGGTTGATGAATTTCAGGCGACGCACGTCGCCGTCGGTGAAAACCCGTTTCCCGTTCTCGATGCGGCGCACCGAGTGCAGCAGCCCGATCTCCTCGTAGTAGCGGATCGTGCG
>JAGGAJ010000014.1 GCA_017889845.1 Deltaproteobacteria bacterium | reverse complement strand
CGTGAAGTGGCACGACGGCGCCCCCTTCACCTCCGACGACGTGATGTTCACCTACCGGCGGATGATCGACCCGCGCACTCCCACGGCGTACGGGGAGGATTTCCGGCAGGTGAGGCGGGCGGACGCCCCCGACCCGCACACCTTCGTCGTGGAGTACGGGAGGCCCTTCGCCCCTGCCCTGGCATCGTGGGGGATGCACGTCCTCCCGAAGCACCTGCTCTCGCAGCACCCCGACATCTCGAAGAGCCCCCTGAACAAGAAGCCCGTCGGGACGGGGCCGTACCGGTTCGTGGAGTGGAAGACCGGCGAGAGGGTGGTGTTCGACGCCAACCCCGGCTACTTCGAGGGGAAGCCGTACATCGCCCGCGTGTTCACGCGCGTCATCCCGGACCAGGCGACCATGTTCCTCGAGCTGAAATCCGGCGGCGTGGACATCATGAACCTCACCCCGCCGCAATACACGCGGCAGACGGAGACGGCGGAGTTCCGGAAGTCGTTCAGCAAGTACAAGTACACGGCGTCGGCGTACACCTACCTCGGCTTCCGCCTCTCCCACCCCTTCTTCCGGGATGTCCGCGTGCGGCAGGCGATCGCCCACGCGGCGGACAAGAAGGCGCTGATCGACGGCGTGCTGCTGGGGCTCGGGCAGGAGGCGACGGGCCCCTACAAGCCGGGCACCTGGGCGCACAACCCGAACGTGAAGAGATACCCCCACGACCCGGGGAAGGCGAAGGCGCTCCTCGCCGAGGCGGGGTGGCAGCCCGGGAAGGACGGGACGCTCGCGAAGGACGGGCTGCGCTTCGAGTTCACCGTGCTGACCAACGCAGGGAACGAGGCGCGCGCGAAGACCGCGGCGATCCTCCAGCAGAACCTGGCGGAGGCGGGGATCAAGATGGAGATCCGCACGGTGGAATGGGCCGCTTTCATCAACGAGTTCATCGACAAGCGGAAGTTCGACGCCGTCATCCTCGGCTGGAACACCACTCCCGACCCCGACCAGTACGACATCTGGCACTCCTCCAAGACGGGACCGAAGGAGCTCAACCATGTGGGGTACGCCAACGAGGAGGTGGACCGCCTCCTCGACGAGGGGCGCAGCACCTTCGATCTGGAGAAGCGCAAAAGAGCGTATTTCCGGATCCAGGAGATCCTCGCGGAGGAGCAGCCGTACGTTTTCCTGTACGTCCCCGAGGCGCTCCCCGTGGTCCACAACCGGTTCCACGGCATCGAGCCTGCCCCGGCGGGGATCTCGTACAACTTCGTCAAGTGGTACGTTCCGGCGGCGCTCCAGAAACACAAGATACAACCCTGAAGTCCGCGCCAGACGATGCTCCGGTACATCCTCCGCAGGCTCCTCCTCTCCATCCCGCTGCTGGTGGGGATCAGCCTCGTGTCGTTCCTGATGATGCACATGGCCCCCGGCGGCCCCATCGGGGCGGTGACGGACCTGAACCCGAAGGCGACGGCGGAGTCCCGCGCCCGCCTGCAGGCGTACTACGGCCTCGACCAGCCGCTCCACGTCCAGTACGGCCGGTGGCTTGCCCGGATGGCGACCCTGGACTTCGGCGACAGCTTCTCCCCGGACGGCCGGCCGGTGTCGGAGAAGATCCGCGAGCGGATCCCGATCACCCTCACCATCAACGTTCTTTCGATGACGCTGATCTTCCTCGTGGCCATCCCCGTGGGGATCTACTCCGCGGTGCGGAAAGGGTCCCTCTTCGACAGGATCTCGACGGTGACCGTGTTCACGGGATTCGCCATCCCCACCTTCTGGCTCGCCCTGCTGCTGATGATCCTCTTCGGGGTGAAGCTCGGGTGGCTCCCCATCTCCGGAATCTCCTCGCTGGATTACGGATCGCTGGGCGTCGCGGGGAAGCTCGCCGACCGCGCCCGGCACCTGATCCTTCCCGTGCTGCTGGCCGCCTTCGGGGGGCTGGCGGGGATGTCCCGGTACATGCGGTCGAACATGCTGGAGGTGATCCGGCAGGACTACGTCGCCACCGCGCGCGCGAAGGGGCTACCCGAGGGGAAGGTGATCTTCCGGCACGCGATGCGCAACGCCCTGCTGCCGGTGATCACCATCCTGGGGCTGTCGGTGCCGGACCTGCTCGGCGGCTCCGTGATCTTCGAGACCATATTCGCCATCCCGGGGATGGGGCAGCTCTTCTACCAGGGGGTCATGTCGCGCGACTACCCCCTGATCATGGGGATCCTGACGATCGGGGCGTTCCTGACGTTGCTGGGAAACCTGCTGGCGGACGTCGGGTACGCCCTCGCGGACCCGCGGATCCGTCAGGCGTGAGCCCAGTGTCCCGTCTCGCAAATATCTTGGCATTCGAACGTCGCTGCATCCGCTCCGCCTTCGTTCCACTCCCTCGCCGTATTTTCCAGTACGCCTCGGTCGTGCGCCTTGCCGGGCGCGGCGCATCGACGCTCTCGGTGCTTCAACCTATTTGCGAGACGGGGCACTGGGCTCACCGATGAGCGGAACTCCGGGAATCTGGAGGGACTTCACGCGGCGGCTGCTGCGCAACAGGCTGGCGGCTGCCGGCGGGGCGATCATCGTCTTCTTCTTCCTCGTCTCGGCCCTCCCCGCCCTGTTCTCGTCCCACCCGCCGAACCGGATCGATATCGTGCACATCCTGCGAGCCCCTTCCGCGGAGCACCCCCTGGGGACCGACGATCTCGGCCGGGACGTGCTCGCCCGCATGGCGCACGGCGCGCGGATCTCCCTTTCCGTGGGGTTCGTAGCCGTCGGGATCGCCATCGCGATCGGCCTGGTCGTCGGGCTTCTCGCGGGGTATTACGGCGGCTGGGTCGACGCGGTGCTGATGCGCTTCGTCGACATGATGTTGTGCTTCCCGGCCTTCTTCCTCATCCTGTCGGTGATCGCCTTCATCGGACCCTCCATCTGGAACATCATGATCATCATCGGCCTCACCGGGTGGATGGGCGTCGCGCGCCTGGTCCGGGCGGAGACCCTGTCCCTGAAGGAGCGCGACTTCGTGGCGGCGGCCCGGGCGCAGGGAGCGGGGGACGGGCGGATCGTGTTCCGCCATATCCTGCCGAACACGCTGGCGCCGATCCTGGTGGCCGCCACGCTCGGCGTGGCCGGGGCGATCCTCACCGAGTCGGCGCTGTCGTTCCTCGGCATCGGCGTGCAGCCCCCGACGCCGTCCTGGGGGAACATCCTCACGGCGGGGAAGGACAACATCGAGTTCGCCTGGTGGCTCTCTTTCTTCCCGGGTCTGGCGATCCTGGTCACCGTGCTGGGGTACAACCTGCTGGGCGAGGGGATCCGCGACGCCGCGGACCCCCGCCTGAAGGGCCGGTGATGGCCGAGACGCTGCTCGACGTGCGCGACCTGCGCGTGGACTTCGCGACGGAGCAGGGGACCGTCCGGGCACTCTTCGGGGTTTCCTTCTCGGTCGCCCCCGGGGAGACGGTGGGGCTGGTCGGGGAGTCGGGATGCGGGAAGACGGTCACGGCCCTCTCGATCCTCCGGCTGCTGCCCTCCCCTCCGGCGCGGATTGCGGGGGGGCAGGTCCTCTTCCGCGGGGAAGACCTCCTCCCGTTCCCGGAAGGGAAGATGTGCGAGGTCCGCGGGAAGGCGATCTCGATGATCTTCCAGGAGCCGATGACCTCCCTGAACCCGGTGCTGACCGTCGGGGACCAGGTGGCGGAAGTGTTCACGGCGCACGGCGCCTGCGGAAAGCGGGAGGCTGCGGCGCGGGCGGTGGAATGGCTCCGGAAGGTCCACCTTCCCGACCCTTCCCGGCGCGCACGGGAGTATCCCCACCAGATGAGCGGCGGCATGCGGCAACGGGTCATGATCGCCATGGCGCTGGCCCTCTCGCCGGCCCTCCTGATCGCCGACGAGCCCTCCACGGCCCTCGACGTGACGATCCAGGCCCAGATCCTCACCCTGCTCCGGGAAATGCGGGAGCAGGAGAAGATGGCGGTACTGCTCATCACCCACGACCTGGGCGTGGTGCACGAATTCGCCGACAGGACGGCGATCATGTACCTCGGTCGGATCGTCGAGATCGCGCCCACGGCGGAGCTGTTCGACGGCCCCGTCCACCCGTACACGCAGGGACTCCTCGCGTCGCTCCCGGGGAAGCGGCCCGGCGAGCGGCGGCTGCCGTCGATCCCCGGGACGGTCCCGGACCTGTCCGCGGTTCCGCCCGGATGCCCGTTCGCGGAACGGTGCCCGTTCCGCCGGGAAGCGCGGGACCGTTTCCATGCCGGGCAGGCGACGGGAGACGATCTCGCCGTGTGCGACCGGGAGGACCCCGACCTCTTCGAGTACGCCCCGGGGCACCTCGCGGCGTGCCATCACCAGCGCGCCTCGCGGGAAGGGGGGGCACGATGAGCGGACCGGTCCGGGACGGCGCTCTGCTCTCCCTGTCGAACGTCTACAAGACGTTCCCCGTGCGCACGTCGTTCTTCTCCTCAGAGCAGGCGCGGGTCCACGCGGTGGACGGGGTCTCCCTCGAACTTCCCCCCGGCAGAACGCTGGGACTCGTCGGGGAGTCGGGATGCGGGAAGACCACGCTGGCCCGCGTCGCGATCCGGCTCATCGACCCGGACGCCGGAACCATCCGGTTCGAAGGGAAGGACATCACCCGCATGGCGGGGGAAGCCCTGCGCACGACGCGGAGGCAGATGCAGATCGTCTTCCAGGACCCGTACTCCTCCCTGAACCCGCGGATGAAAGTCCGGGACATCGTGGGGGAGGGGTGGCTCGTCCACGGCCTGGCCCGGGGCCAGGAGCTCCGGGACCGGGCGGGAAGGCTGCTGCAACGGGTAGGACTGCCGGCGGAGGCGGGGGAGAAATACCCTCACGAGTTCTCCGGCGGACAGCGGCAGCGGATCGGGATCGCCCGGGCGATCGCACTGTCCCCGAGGCTGGTGGTGGCCGACGAGCCGGTGTCCGCCCTGGACGTCTCCGTGCAGGCGCAGATCCTGAATCTCCTCCGGGACATCCAGGAGGAGTACGGGATGGCATACCTCTTCGTGTCCCACGACCTGCGGGTGATCCGCCACATGAGCGACGCGGTGGCGGTGATGTACCTGGGGAAGGTGATGGAGAGCGGACCGGCGGAGGAACTGTTCCACGGGCCGCTCCATCCCTACACCCGGAGCCTCCTCTCCGCCGTCCCCATGCTCGGCGACGCCCCGAGGGAGCGCATCGTCCTCTCCGGGGAGATCCCAAGCCCCGTCTCCCCGCCGCCGGGGTGCCGGTTCCACACGCGCTGCTTCATGGCGCAGAAGATGTGCGCGGAAGTCTCCCCCCTGCTGCGCGAGGTCTCCCCCGGCCGCTTCGCCGCCTGCCACTTCGTCTGACCCTTCGCTATCTGGCGACGAGGTCGCGAAGGGATAGACCTCGTCGCTGGGTAGCGGATCAGGCGAACGTGCGGCGCGGTTCGTGCTTCAGCAGGTCGAACCTGCAGTACGGGCAGAATTTCCACTCCAGGGAGAGGCTCTTCCGGCAGCCCGGGCACGTCGAGGAGACGGTGTAGCCGCACGCGGGGCACATGACGAACTCCGCCTCCAGCGGGGTGGCGCACTGCGGGCAGGCGGAGGCGAAGTCCCCCTCGGTCTCCACCACCCGGTACACCTCGTCCACCGTGGTGACCCCGGTGAGCACCTTCTCCAGCGCGGCGCGGCCGAGCGTCACCATCCCCTTCGAGATCGCCATCTGGCGGAGTTCATTCTCCGTGGCGTTCGCCGCGATCACGTCCCGGATCGGCTGGCTGAAGGGGAGGATCTCGTACAGCCCGGTGCGCCCCTTGTACCCCGTGCCGCCGCACGCGGTGCACCCCTCTCCGCGGAATACGGGGATACGGGGCTTCAGCCCCAGCCGAAGGATGTCCTTCTCGGTGGGCTCCGCCGGCACCCGGCACTTCGCGCAGATCACCCGGACCAGCCGCTGCGCGAGGATCCCGATGATCGTGGAGGCGATCATGTAGGACGGGACGCCCAGGTCCCGGAGGCGGGTCACCGTGGCGACGCAGCTGTTGGTGTGGATCGTCGAGAGCACGAGGTGGCCGGTCAGCGCCGCCTGCACGGCGATGGTGGTGGTGTCCAGGTCCCGCATCTCCCCCACCATGATGACATCGGGGTCCTGCCGCAGCATGGCGCGCAGCATGGTGGCGAAGCCGAGGCCGATCTTCTCCTGGACCGACACCTGGTTGATCCCCGCCAGTTCGTATTCGATCGGGTCCTCGATGGTGGTGATGTTGTCCTCGACGCTCTTGATCCGGTTGAGGATCCCGTAGAGGGTTGTGGTCTTTCCCGATCCCGTCGGGCCGGTGACCAGGAGGATCCCCTGGGGCCGGCCGATGATTTCCTCCAACTTCAGGAGTTCCGGCGGCGAGAACCCGAGGGAATCCAGCGGGATGCCGGCGTTGGCCGAGTCCAGGATCCGGACGACCACCTTCTCGCCGAAGGAGGCCGGGACGGTGGAGACCCGCAGGTCGAGGTTCCGTCCCCCGACCCGGACGCTGATCCTCCCGTCCTGCGGGAGCCGCTTCTCCGCGATGTCCATGTTCGCCATGATCTTCACGCGGGAGATCACCGCCCCCTGGACCCATTTCGGCAGCTCCATCGTCTTCCGGAGGATTCCGTCGACGCGGTTCCGGATCTGCAGGTTCGTCCGGGTCGGTTCGATGTGAATGTCCGACGCCCTCAGCTCCACCGCCTCCGCCACGATCAGGTTCACCATCCGGATGACGGGGGCGGCGGAGCTCTTCTTCCGGAGGTCGTCGAGGTCCCTCTCGTC
This sequence comes from Deltaproteobacteria bacterium, assembly GCA_017889845.1. Taxonomy (GTDB): domain Bacteria; phylum Desulfobacterota; class Deferrimicrobia; order Deferrimicrobiales; family Deferrimicrobiaceae; genus JAGGAJ01. The sequence goes on along the minus strand of JAGGAJ010000014.1, from coordinate 11,402 downwards.
GGGCTCCCCGCCTTCCTTCTGCAACACCTCGACCCTCCGCTCGTCGGCGATGTCCTTGACGATGGTGCTGAGGGAGGACCCGAGGTGGTAATGCTGGTCGATGGCCCAGAGGACGTCCGAGCGGGGGGCGAGGAACGGCTTGATGGTGTAGCCGGAGGCGAAACGGACGTCCTCGAACGCCTCGAAGCTCAACGGATCCGCCATCGCCAGGTGGAGTTCCTTGTGTTCGATCGCGACGGGGACGATGAAATGCTTCCGGGCGACCTTCTCCTGGATGAGCTCGATCGCCTGGGGCTCTACGGGTGTGTTCGGCAGGTCGATCAGCGGGATTCCGAGCTGGATCGAGAGGGCCTGGGAGATTTCCGTCTCGGTGGCGAGGCCGAGGGCGACGACCATCTCCCCGAGCTTTCCCCGCCGGACCCGCTGTTCCGACAGGGCCAGGGTGAGATCCGCCTCCGTGAGAAGGCCGGTCTCCACGAGGAATTCCCCGAAACGCTTCTTCCTCACGTAGGTATCGCCCCTTGTTCCCGTGTGCGCCAAGTGACGGCCCACCCGCTTTCCTGACATCATAAGCCGGGGCGGCGGGAAACCGCAACATGATTGGAGAAAAGAGGGGTGAAACCCCCCCTGGCCGGGGGCATCGTACAGGCAGAAAGGAGGGGGTAGCATGGAAAACATCAAGAGGATGCGGTGCCCCCGGTGCAACGGAGCCATGGTGTTCGAGCGGTTCCAGGACATGCTGGACCTGTTTTACGCCTGGCGGTGCGTAAACTGTGGCAGGATCGTGGACCCCGTGTTGGAGAGGAAGCGGGAGCCGGAGAAAAAACCCAAGAAGCGTGCGGTGGGGGAATAGTGGCTCAACCGCTTGATATATCCGCGGTTTTGGTATTATTGACAGGCGGCGCTTCCGTGTGGTACCGTTCAGGGTATTTCCCTATCCTGAGTGGTGTGGAGGCCGGGTGCCGGAGGATCGGCGGGAGCAGCATCTGTTCGCGTTCCGCGTAGGGTACGCCGGGCGTTCCATGGAGATTCGTGTCGGCCGCACCGCAGCGGTCGTCGGCGCGACGGTCCTTGGCATGCTCTTCGTACTCCTGACGCAGGGGATCTACGATATCCGTGACAACATATCGAAGTTGCGGGAGTTACGGGCGCTCCGCGAGCGGGCCTCGGAGCAGGACCTCGCCCTCTACCAGCTGCACACCAAGTTCGAAGGGCTTGTGGCGGAGGTCGAGCGGCTGCGGGCCATGGACCACCGGGTGATGTCGCTGGCGAAGGCGAACGAATCCCTCCGTGGCGGAGGGGACACCGGGATCGGCGGGGCGGAAACCCCCGAGGGATCGGCGGCCCACCGGCTGGACCGACTCCTGGACCTGGAATTCGACCGCATGCGGAAGGCCATGCTGGTGGACGTCAAGGACCTGGACCTCATCGGCGAGAAACTCGACTCCCGGCGCCTGATCCTGGAGAGCGTGCCGCGCGGGTGGCCGATCCGCGGGATTCTCTCGTCGGGTTTCGGGGTACGCACTTCCCCGTTCACCGATACCCCCGTTTTCCATCACGGGATGGACATCGTCGCACGACCCGGAGTGGAGGTGGCTGCATCCGCATCGGGGACGGTGGTGAAGAGCAGTTTCGAGGCGCTGCTGGGAAACGTGGTCGTGCTGGACCACGGCTCCGGGTACCGCTCCGTCTACGCCCACCTTGCCGAGCGGGTCGTCGCGGAGGGAGCGTTCGTTGCAAAGGGGGAGCCGGTGGGGACGGTCGGCAACACGGGGCGGACCACAGGGCCCCACCTTCACTACGAGGTCCGGGTGAACGGCCTCCCCGTCAATCCCGCCCGTTTCCTGAACTGAATGCTACAATCCATGAAATGAAGCACTGAGGCCCGCGGAAGGGATGGGCACCGCTGCCCCGGGGGGATTCCCCGTCGGGGCGCTTTTTTTTTGGACTTGACAATGCGTTTCCCGGGGGAACCCCTCCATGATCGGTGATCTTCTGAAGAGAATGTTCGGCACCTCGAACGAGCGGATGCTGGACCGGATCCGGCCCGTCGTGGACCGGGTCAACTCCCTGGAGTCCTCGGTCCGCTCCCTTCCCGACGGCGGGCTCGCTGCCAGGATCGCCTCGTTCCGGCAGCGCGCCGGGAACGGGGAGGCCCTCGACGCGCTCCTCCCCGAGGTGTTTGCCGTCGTCCGCGAGGCGGGGAGGCGGTTCCTCGACATGCGGCATTTCGACGTACAGCTGGTGGGGGGGGTCGTCCTCCACGAGGGGCGGATCGCGGAGATGCGCACCGGCGAGGGGAAGACGCTGGTGGCCACCCTTCCCATCGTCCTGAACACCCTCACCGGCCGCGGCGTTCACCTCGTCACCGTGAACGACTACCTGGCGAAGCGCGACGCGGAGTGGATGGGCCGGCTGTACCGGTCCCTCGGGCTGACGGTCGGGGTCATCGTGCACGGGATGGACGACGCGGAGCGGCAGGCGTCCTACCGCTCCGACGTCACATACGGGACCAACAACGAGTTCGGCTTCGACTACCTGCGGGACAACATGAAGTTCCGCCTCGAAGACATGGTCCAGCGGGAACTGCACTACGCGATCGTGGACGAGGTGGACTCGATCCTCATCGACGAGGCGCGGACCCCTCTCATCATCTCGGGCCCCGCGGAGGAGTCCACCGAGTTCTACGTGCGGGTGAACTCCGTCATCCCCTTCCTCAAGAAGGACGCGGACTACAAGGTGGACGAGAAGGCCCGCCAGGTGCTCCTCACCGAGGAGGCCGGGATCCCGAAGATCGAACGCCTCCTCTCCGTGGACAACCTCTACGACCCGCGCAACATCGAGATCCTCCACCACGTCAACCAGGCGCTGAAGGCCCACGTGCTGTTCCACCGGGACGTGGACTACATGGTCAAGGACGGCGAGGTGGTCATCGTCGACGAGTTCACGGGCCGCCTGATGCCCGGCCGGCGCTGGTCCGACGGGCTGCACCAGGCGGTGGAGGCCAAGGAGGGGGTCAAGGTCGAGAACGAGAACCAGACGCTGGCGACCATCACCTTCCAGAACTACTTCCGCATGTTCGAGAAGCTCGCCGGGATGACCGGCACCGCCGACACGGAGGCGGCCGAGTTCCAGCAGATCTACAAGCTCGGGGTCACCATCATCCCGACGAACCAGCCGATGGTCCGGGAGGACCTCTCCGACCAGATCTACCGCACGGAGCGGGAGAAGTTCCACGCCGTGCTGGAGGAGGTCCGGGCGCTGCACGCCGAGGGGCGGCCGGTGCTGGTGGGCACCGTGTCCATCGAGAAGTCCGAGCGCCTCTCCGGGATTCTGACGCGCCACGGCATCCCCCACAACGTGCTGAACGCCAAGCACCACGAGAGGGAGGCGCAGATCATCGCCGAGGCCGGGCAGCCCGGGAAAGTGACCATCGCCACGAACATGGCGGGCCGCGGGGTGGACATCAAGCTCGGCGAGGGGGTCGTGGGAAAGGGAGGGCTCCACATCATCGGGACGGAGCGCCACGAGTCCCGCCGGGTGGACAACCAGCTGCGCGGCCGCGCGGGCCGGCAGGGGGACCCGGGCTCCTCGCGCTTCTACCTCTCCCTGGAGGACGACCTGCTCCGGATCTTCGGGTCCGAACGGATCTCCCCGATCATGGAGAAGCTGGGGATGGAGGAAGGGGAGCCGATCGAGCACCCCCTCATCAACAAGTCGGTGGAGAACGCCCAGAAGAAGGTCGAGGCGCACAACTTCGACATCCGGAAGCACCTCCTCGAGTACGACGACGTGATGAACCGGCAGCGGACGGTGATCTACGACATGCGCCGCGAGCTGTTCCAGAGCGAAAACCTTCGGGACCTCGTCTTCGAGTTCGCGGGGGAGCTGGCGGACGAGCTGGCGGGGAGGTTCTCCGGCGAGAAGACCCACCCCGAGGAGTGGGACCTCGAGGGGCTTTCGACGGCGGTGCACGCCCAGTTCGGGTTCCGCCCGGAGCTGCCGGACCCCGCCGCGGCGAAGATCGCCCCGTCCGACCTCGCTTCGCGGATCCGGGAGGGCGCCGAGGCATTCTACGCGCAAAAGGAGGCCGAGTATGGCGACGACGCGATGCGCTACCTCGAGCGCATGTTCCTCCTTTCGACCGTCGACGCCCTGTGGAAGGACCACCTCCTGTCGATGGACCACCTGAAGGAGGGGATCGGCCTCCGGGGGTACGCGCAGAAGGACCCGCTCAAGGAGTACCAGCGGGAGGGGTTCGACCTCTTCTCCGACCTGGTCTACCGCATCAAGGAGGAGTCCCTCCGGCGCCTGTTCCTGGTCAAGGTGCAGCGGGAGGAGGAGCGCGCATCGCTCCCGTCCCGGGAGGCGGCGCGGAGGCCGGGCCGGGTGTCCCTCAACCGCGGCGACATCAAGAGCGCCGGGCAGACCACGCAGAAGCGGACGGGATCGAAGGTCGGCCGGAACGACCCGTGCCCCTGCGGCTCCGGCAAGAAGTACAAGAAATGCTGCGGCCAGGGAGCGTAATAATATGAAGCTGCCGAAGGAGATGGTGGTGCGGGGATTCCGGGCTTCGGGGGCTTCCTGCGGGATCAAGCGGACGGGGAAGCCGGACCTGGCGCTGGTGGTGAGCGACCGGCCGTGCGTCTCCGCCGTGGTGTTCACCCGGAACCGGGTGGCGGCCGCCCCCGTCGTCTGGGGGAGGGCGAACCGGAACCGCGGCCGCCTGCGCGGGATCGTGGTGAACAGCGGGAACGCGAACGCCTGCACCGGGGCGGCCGGAATCTCCGCGGTCCGGGAGATCTCCCGGACCGCCTGCGAGGCCCTGGGCATCCCGAAGGACTCCCTGCTGGTGTGCTCCACCGGCGTCATCGGCGTCCCCCTCCCCGTCGGGAAGATCGTCGCCGCCCTTCCGGGCCTGGCGAGGCGCCTCGACCCGAAGGGGATCCGGGATGCGGGGGAGGCGATCCGCACGACGGACGCGTTCCCGAAGCGCGGGATGCGCCGGTTCCGGGCTGGCGGCAGGACGGTCACCCTCGCCGGCATCGCCAAGGGGGCGGGGATGATCGCCCCGGACATGGCGACCATGCTCGCCTACGTGTTCACCGACGCGGCGCTCCGGCCGGAGGACGCCCGGCGCATGATGCGGGACGCGGCGGACCGGACCTTCAACCGGATCGTGGTCGACGGGGACATGAGCACCAACGACACGGCGGCCCTCTTCGCCAACGGGGCGTGCGGGCTGCGGCCCTTGGCTGGAGCGGGTCTCGCCGCCTTCCGCGAGGCACTCGAATCCCTCCTCCTGGACCTCGCGCTGATGATCGTCCGGGACGGCGAGGGCGCGACCCGCGTGGTGCGGTTTTCCGTGACGGGGGCGCGCAGCGACGCGCAGGCGCTCCGGGCGGCGAGGGCGGTCGCCTCCTCTCTCCTCGTCAAGACGGCGGTCCACGGCGCGGACCTGAACTGGGGCCGGGTGATCGCCGTGCTGGGCCGGGCGGGGATCGCCGTGGATCCCATGAAGGTGGAGATGGCATTCGCGGGGGTCCCCCTGCTGCGGCGCGGGATGCGTCCCGACCCGGCGGCGGAACGCCGGGCCGCGCCACGGATCCGGAAGGACGCCTACGGGATCGACGTCGACCTGGGGCAGGGGAAGGGGAGCGCCTTCGTCTACTTCTCGGACCTCACCGAACAGTACGTCCGGATCAACGCCGGCTACCGCAGTTGAATTGGGTCGCGCGCCCATGATATAGATATCCGGCTAAGCATTCACAACCCACGGGCGGGACTCTCCCCGGGGTGCCCCGGCAGGCCGGGGTGAATGGGGAGGGGCGGAACGCCCGGAGGAAAAACCCCGAAACGAAGGAGGAAAGGACGGCATGGCGAACGGGCAGAGTTCTGTGATCACCATGAAGCAGCTGCTGGAAGCGGGGGTCCACTTCGGCCACCAGACCAAGCGGTGGAACCCGAAGATGAAGCGGTACATCTTCACCGCCCGCAACGGGATCTACATCATCGACCTGCAGCAGACGGTGAAGATGTTCCGGGCCGCGTACGACACGGTGCGGAGCATGGCTGCCGAGGGGAGGACGGTCCTCTTCGTCGGCACGAAGAAGCAGGCGCAGGAGGCGGTGGAGGAGGAAGCTCGACGCGCGGGCACTCCCTTCGTCAACCAGCGCTGGCTGGGAGGGATGCTCACGAACTTCGCAACGATCCGCAAGAGCCTGGACCGGCTCCAGAAGCTCTCCGAGATCGGCACCGACGGGACCGCCGAGCGCCTCCCGAAGAAGGAGGTCCTCCAGCTGGAGAAGGAACGGGCCAAGCTGGAGAAGACGCTGGGCGGCATCCGGGACCTGCGGCGCCTCCCGGACGCCCTCTTTATCGTCGACCCCTCCCGCGAACAGATCGCCGTGCTCGAGGCGCGGCGGCTGGGGATCCCCATCGTCGCCATCGTGGACACCAACTGCGACCCCGACCTGATCGACCACGTGATCCCGGGGAACGACGACGCCATCCGGGCCATCAAGCTGTTCCTGTCCAAGGTCGCCGACGCGATCATCGAGGGGAAGGCGGCGTACGCCGAGAAGACCGCTTCCCAGGGCGACAAGGAGGCGGCGGCGCCGGAGGTCACCGTGTCGCTCATCTCCACCGAGGGGGATGAGGAGGTCGCCGTCGCCTCGGAAGCCCGCAAGGAGTGACCTCCCGGGCCCGGCGGCCCGGAACCGATACTTCCTCAGGAGAAACGAAGGAATGCAGATCACTTCCGAAATGGTCAGGAACCTGCGCGAGAAGACAGGCGCGGGCCTGATGGATTGCAAGGCGGCCCTCGCCGCGGCGGGGGGGGACATGGACAAGGCGATCGACCACCTCCGGACGAAGGGGCTTGCGGCGGCGGCCAAGAGGGCGGGCCGCATCGCGTCCGAAGGGCTGGTGTGCGCGCACGTTGGGCCCGGGGCGGGGACGCTCGTGGAGGTCAACTGCGAGACCGACTTCGTGGCCAAGACCGACGACTTCGCCGGGCTGGCGGGGGAGATCGCGGAGCTGGTGAACGTGAAGGCGCCCGGGGACGTGGAGGAGGCGCTGCTGCTCCCGGCTGGCGGCGGTACCCTCGCCGAGAAGCTCAACGCGAAGGTGGCCAAGATCGGCGAGAAGATCTCCTTCCGCCGGTTCGCCCGCTTCGAGCTCCCCGCGGGGGCGCCGGGATTGGTCTCGCAGTACATCCACGCCGGCGGGAAGATCGGGGTGATGGTGGAGCTCTCCGGCGCCGCGCCCGGGAACCCGGGGGCTTCGCTGCTCGCCAAGGACCTGGCGATGCAGGTGGCTGCGGCAAACCCGACGTACGTCAGCCGGAGGGACGTGCCGGCGGAGGTGGTGGAGCACGAGAAGGCCATCTACCGCGACCAGGCGAGGGCGTCCGGGAAGCCCGACAAGATCCTGGACAAGATCGCCGGGGGGAAGCTGGAGAAATATTTCGCCGACTTCTGCCTCATGGAGCAGGCATTCATCAAGGATCCGGACCGGAAGGTCGGGCAGCTGCTCGCGGAGATCGGGAAGACCACGGGAGTGGAGGTCTCCGTGCGGCGTTTCGTCCGGTTCCAGGTCGGCGAGGGGCTTGCGAAGCGGTCGGATGATTTGGCCGCCGAGGTGGCGAAACAGCTCGGGCAGGGGTGACCGGCGATTTGCCCCAGCCCCCGGGAGATTCCGTGGCGAAACCGTCGTACCGCCGGATCCTGCTGAAGCTGTCGGGTGAGGCCCTGTTGGGCCGGCAGGCGTACGGCATCGACGAGAAGGTCCTCGCGGGCCTTTCCGACGAAATCCGGGAGGTGACCGCTCTGGGGGTCGAGGTGGCCCTCGTGGTCGGCGGCGGGAACATCTTCCGCGGCATCCGCACCAGCCGGGACTTCGGCATCGACCGCGCCTCGGCGGACTACATGGGGATGCTGGCGACGGTGATGAACAGCCTCGCCCTCCAGGACGTGCTCGAGCGCGACGGGGTCACCACCCGCGTCCTCTCCGCGATCGAGATGCGTGCCATCGCCGAGCCCCACATCCGCCGCCGTGCGCTGCGCCACCTCGAGAAGGGCCGGGTGGTGATCTTCGCGGCCGGGACCGGGAACCCGTACTTCACCACCGACACCGCGGCGGCGCTCCGGGCGATGGAGATCAACGCCGACGCCATCCTCAAGGCCACCAAGGTCGACGGCGTGTACGACCGCGACCCGATGGTCGATCCGAAGGCCAGGAAGTTCGCCCGCCTCACCTACATCGACGTGCTGCAGAGGAACCTCAAGGTCATGGACGCCACGGCCATCTCCTTGTGCATGGACAACAACCTCCCCATCGTCGTGTTCAGCCTCACCCGGAGGGGGAACATCCTCAAGGTCGTGCTCGGGGAGAAGATCGGCACCGTGGTCCACGGAGGGAAGTAGATGGAAGCTCTGGCCAAGGAAACCGTCGCCCGCATGGAGAGGAGCATCGAGTCGTTCCGGAAGGAACTGGGGAAGGTGCGGACCGGCCGCGCCTCGTTCTCCCTCCTGGACGGGGTCAAGGTGGACTATTACGGCACCCCCACCCCGCTCCAGCAGGTGGGTACGCTTTCCGTCCCGGAGAGCCGGCTGATCACCATCACCCCGTGGGATGCCAAGATGATCGGTCCGATCGAGAAAGCGATCCAGGCGGGCGGGCTGGGCCTCAACCCCGCGAGCGACGGGAAGGTCGTCCGCATCCCCATCCCGCCGCTGACCGAGGAGCGGCGGAAGGAGCTCGCGAAGGTGGTCCGGAAGATGGCCGAGGACGCCCGCGTGGCCGTTCGCAACGTGCGGCGGGAGGCGATCGAAAAGCTCAAGGACCGGGAGAAAAAAAAGGAGATCTCCGAGGACGACGTCAAGCGGGGGCAGGACCGGATCCAGAAGGAGACGGACGCCAGCGTGAAGAAGATCGACGACATCCTCAAGACCAAGGAGCAGGAGATCCTGGAGGTCTGACGGGGCCTCCCCGTCCGGCGCGATTCCCATGGCATCCACCGGTTCCGCCCCTCCCGCCCTGCCGCGGCACGTGGCCGTCATCATGGACGGGAACGGCCGGTGGGCGGCGCTTCGGGGTCTCCCCCGGGTCGAGGGGCACCGGATGGGCGTCCGGGCGGTCCGCGCCGTTTCGGAGTGCGCCCGCGAACTCGGCATACCCTACCTCACCCTGTACGCGTTCTCCCTCGAGAACTGGGGCCGTCCCGAGCCGGAAGTCCGTACGCTGATGGCCCTGCTCCAGGAGTTCCTCGGGAGCGAGTTGCCGGACCTCCTGCGGCACGGGATCCGCCTCCGCGTCATAGGGGAAATCCCCTCCCTGCCCCTGGCCGTGCGCCAGATCCTCTCCCGCACCATGAGCGCCACGGAGGGGAACGCCGGGATGACCCTGACCCTGGGGCTCTCCTACGCGGGGCGCAACGAGATCGTTCGCGCCGCGCGGGCTCTCGCGGCGGATGCGGCGGCGGGGACGATCCGGCCGGAGGCCGTCACGGAGGACGTCTTCGCATCCCGCCTCGACACGGCTGGCATGCCCGATCCCGACCTCGTGATCCGCACGAGCGGGGAAATCCGGGTGAGCAACTTCCTCCTCTGGCAGTCCGCTTACGCCGAGTACGTCTTCACGGACGTTCTGTGGCCCGACTTCGGAAAATCCGAGTTCCTCCAGGCATTGGAGGAGTACACCCGGCGCCACCGGCGGTACGGGCTCACGGGCGAGCAGGCCGGCGCGCCCCCCGCGAAGTAGCGATGCTCTGGAAGCGGATCGCCACCGCCGCCGTTCTCCTCCCGCTCCTGGTCGCCTCGATCCTGTACGGGAAGGGGCAGCCGCTCGCCTGGCCGTTCCTCCTCTTCGCCGGAATCGCGGTCGTGCTCTGCGCCCACGAGTTCCTCCGGATGTTCCTGCCGGCGTCCCGGGACCTCTTCGCCGGCGTTCTGCTGGCCTCCGGGATCTTCTTCGGGGGGGCGCTCCTGCCGTGCTCCCTCGTGCTGCCCGCCGTACTTTCGTGCGTCCTGCTGGCCGCCTACCACGCCCTGCCGGGGCCGTCGGACCCGGCGGAGAAGGTGCGAAAGGGTGCGACGCTGGTTCTGGTGGCGGTGTACGTGGGCGGACTCCTCTCCATGTACCCGCGGGTCCTCTTCCTCCCCCGCGGGGAGTTCTGGGTGCTGCTGGGGGTCCTCTCGGTGTCGGTGGGGGATACCTTCGCCTACGGTGCCGGGAAGGCCTTCGGGAAACAGAAGCTCGCCCCCGTTCTCTCCCCCAACAAGACCGTGGAGGGTGCGCTCGGCGGGCTCCTCGGGAGCGTGGCGTGCGCCGTCCTGTGCGGCCTGGCGTTCCTTCCGGCAATCCCGGCATGGTACGCGGCCGCCGCGGGCCTTGCCGTGGGAGTGACCGGGCAGGCCGGCGATCTGTTCGAGTCGATGCTGAAGCGCGCCGCAGGAGTGAAGGACAGCGGGACCCTGTTCCCCGGGCACGGCGGAATGTTCGACCGGGCGGACGCGATCCTCGCCGCAGGCCCCCCCCTCTACCTCCTCGCGGCGATGTCGCCGCTGGCGGGGTGACCCGGTGCGCCGGCAGGGGGTCGTCGTGCTGGGCGCCACCGGTTCGGTGGGGCGGAACGCCCTCGACGTCATCGCCCGGTTCCCGCGGCGGTTCCGGGTCGTCGCCCTGTGCGCGGGACGCAACGCGAGGGCGCTCGCATCGCTCGCCCGCAAGCACCGTCCGGACGTCGTCTGCCTCTCCGAACGGGACGGGACGTCGATGAGGGGGGCGCTTCCGAGGGGAACACGCGTCCTGCGGGGCGAGGAGGGGATGCTCGAGGCGGCGTGCCGGGATGACGCCGACATCGTCCTGGCGGCCGCTTCCGGGGTTTCGTCGATCCGGCCCGTGATCGCCGCCGCGGAGCGCGGGAAACGGATCGCCCTCGCGAACAAGGAACTCCTCGTGATGGCGGGGAGGTTCGTCACCGCCGCGGCGCGGCGGGGGAAGGCGGCGATCCTCCCGGTGGACAGCGAGCACTCCGCGGTGTTCCAGGCGATCGGCGGCCACCGCCGGGAGGACGTGCGCCGGATCATCCTCACCGCCTCGGGGGGGCCGTTCCGCAACCACAGCCTATCGCGCATGCGCGCCGCCACCGTGGAGGAGGCGCTGGGGCATCCCACCTGGAGGATGGGCGCGAAGATCACCGTGGATTCGGCGACGCTGATGAACAAGGGGCTGGAGGTGATCGAGGCGCGCTGGCTCTTCGGCATTCCGCCGTCTCGCATCGACGTGCTGATCCACCCCCAGTCGGTCGTCCACTCGATGGTGGAGTTCTGCGACGGGAGCGTCCTCGCCCAGATGGGGATCCCCGACATGCGGATTCCCATCGGGTACGCCCTGTCATA
>JAGGAJ010000206.1 GCA_017889845.1 Deltaproteobacteria bacterium | reverse complement strand
TCTATGAAGGGCTTTCCATCATGAACCCGCTCTTCCTGCTGGGGCTGATCACCGGCGGGGCCGTGATCTACTGGTTCTCCGGGGCGTCGTGCCAGGCGGTGACCACCGGCGCCTACCGGGCGGTCGAGTTCATCAAGAAGAACATCAAGCTCGAGGGCGGCGGCGAGAAGGCCTCGGTCGAGGACAGCAAGAAGGTCGTCGAGATCTGCACGCAGTATGCCCAGAAGGGGATGTTCAACATCTTCCTCGCCGTCTTCTTCAGCACGCTGGCGTTCGCCTGCGTGAACCACTACTACTTCATCGGGTACCTGATCTCGATCGCGATCTTCGGCCTCTACCAGGCGATCTTCATGGCGAACGCCGGCGCCGCCTGGGACAACGCGAAGAAGCTCGTGGAGACGGAGCTCGCCATGAAGGGGACCGAGCTCCACGCCGCCACCGTCGTGGGCGACACCGTCGGCGACCCGTTCAAGGACACCTCCTCGGTGGCCATGAACCCGATCATCAAGTTCACCACCCTGTTCGGCCTGCTGGCGGTCGAGCTGGCGATCACGCTGGACCCGACGGTCAGCCACCTCCTGGCGGCCGCCTTCTTCCTCGTGTCGGTCGTCTTCGTCTACCGGTCGTTCTACGGGATGCGGATCAAGACCGACGAAGCGTAAGCCGCAGAGGATTCCTCCCGCGTCACCCCCCGGGGGCCCTCGAAACGAGGGCCCCTTCATTTTTCTACGTTTAGGGGGACATTCTTGATCTGTTGGGTGAACGGAGGGAAAGAGTGTCCCCCACCAGTATGAACCCCGCGGGACGGGCCGCTTATGGCAGGACGGTGATGTCCGCGGGGTCCCGGATGACCATCTCCGGGCGGTCCTTGTAGAGCTGGACTTCCCCCCGGGCGCGGACCTTCTTCCCCTTGTAGGCTTTCTCAGGGTCCTGCGGGAACCGGTGGAGGTCCGAAGCCAGGATGACCAGGGAAAGGTACCGCTTCCAGTTCGGGTGGAAGTTGAGGTAGAGGACCTTGGCCGCCCGGTGCGTGCGGACGATCGTTCCCTCCACGGCGATCTCCTCCCCCGCGTGCCGGTGCGCCTCCTCCCAGGGGACGCCGCCGCCACCCGCGGGGGAAGCCGCCGCTGCGCGGGGTTTCGTTTCCACGTCACCCCCGGACGTCTCGATGCGGCGGTATCCGCGGTCCAGGGCCTTCCGGGCGAACTCCGCGTCCGATGACTCCGCCTTCTGCCGGAGCACCCACTCGATCTCCCTGGGCAGGTTCCCGCGTTCCACCCCGGGTTTCGCCATCCCGGCGTAGGCGACCGTGTAAGCCCTTCCCCCGGAAGGGTAGACCTGCACGGGGGGGGTGCGGCCGGAAGCCAGCCAACGCGCCTCTGCCATCCCGCCGTCCTTCCAGACCCCTTTGCCCCCCTTCCGGGCGAGGCCCTCCGCCGCCGCGAACTCGTCCCGCCGGGAAAACGGGAAGCGGACGTAGGAACGCGCCATCCCCGCGCGGAGCATCTCGCGATTCAGGAGCCGGCCATCTGGATCGGGGAGGAACACGTACCGGAGAAGACGGTCGTACCGGTCGGTCTCCTCCGCGTCCGCCTCCATCCGGACGATCTTCCCGAGGCAGAGGGAGGAGAGGAACGCCGCGGATTCGTCGGACAGGAACTCCTTCCCGAGCGCCGGGTGGCTTCTTTCGGGGGCGTCGATGCCGATCAGGCGGACCGTGGCGGCCTCCCCGTTGACGCGGACGACCAGGGTGTCGCCGTCCACCACCTCCTCGACGACCCCCGTCTCCGCTCCCGCGGCCGTGGCGAACGCCGCCAGGAGGAGAAAAAAAACGGCAAGGGAGGCGACCCCCTTGCCGTGAGGAATGCCCCGTCGCATCACGGGAATTACTTCAGCGCCTCGGGCTGGATCTCGACCTTGTACACCTTACGGCGGCCTTCGAGGAACGCCTCGAGCATCGCGGCCTTCTTGCGCTCGCTCATATCCTTCATGAACCCCGCCTTCTGCCGCGCGAACTCCGCGTCCGTCGGTTGCACCTCGCCGAGGAACGCAAGGCCGACGGACTGGTCCGCCTTCCCGGGGTACACCCTGGAGGAGACCGGGGTCTTCTGCGAGAGGGAGGAAAGCTCCTTCCGGATTTCCCCTGTCGCGGCCAGCGCCTCGGGGACGGGGTCGGAAACGGGGGAGAACCAGCCGGTGGAAGCCGCAGGCAGACCCGCCTTCCGCGCGTTCGCCTCGAGGTCCGCTGCCGTCTTGGAGGCCGCAAGGGTCGTTTGCAGGGCCGCACGGGCCGCCGCCGCCCGCTTCTCCCGCGTCACGGCCGACGCCACCCGGTCGCGAACGGCGGAGAGGGGCGGGAGGCGGGATTCCTCCTTCGCCGTCACCTGGAAGACGTAGTGGGCGTCGCCCACGCTCTTCACGGGGGCGACCTCGCCGGCGGGTAACAGCAGCGCCTCCTGGACGACCGCGGGGGGAACCCCCGCGGCGCCCCCCGCTTCCAGCCATCCGGTCTCGAGGACCGGGACGCCGAACGAAGCAGCCGTCGCCTTGAGGTCCTTCGACTCGGCCGCCTTCGGCTGCGCCTCGTACGCCTTTATCACCGCCTGGTCCTTGCCCTTCTCCCTCGAAAGCTGCGCCACCACCCGGTCGCGGACCTGGGCGAGCGGGAGGGTCTCCGGGAACCGGATGCGGTTCACCCGGGCGATCACGAGGGTCCCCCCGGTTTCCACGGGCCCCACCACCGTGTCCACGGGGGCGGCGAAGAGGGGCGCGCCGAGCTCGGGGCCGGCATCGTTGCGCGTCACCCACGCCTCCCCGCCCCGGCCGCGGGAATGCCGTTTCGCCTGGGCATCGAACTCCGCCTTTCCCCTGGTGGCCTCCCGGAGGATCTCCCCGGCTTTCCCGCGGGATGCCTCCCGGTCCTTTTCCCCCAAGGGCAGGACGATGCGGGAGACCAGGCGCTGCTCCTCGGAGCGGAACAGGTCGGGGTTCGCCTCGAAGTACGCCTTGACGTCCGCGTCCGACGGCTGGACGCCGCGTCCGAAGAGTTCCGGTGTGAACGCCGCCACCGCCAGTTTCACCCGGGCGGGCTGCCGGAAGCTCTCCTTCGCCTGTTCGTACTTCGCGGCGATCTCCCCTTCGGCCGGGGGTTCGACGCCCCTCGCCTTCTCCGGGTCCGCGGTCACGACCACGAGCCGGATCTTGCGGGAGGCGACGCGGAACAGCTCCCTCGCCTCCGTTTCGGGCACGAGGGCGCCGGCGGCCAGGAGTCCCTCCATCTTCTTCAGGGTGATCTCCGTCCGCTTGGACGACTCGAATTCCCCGGGCGTGACGCGGTTGTACTGGAGGACCTGCTGGTACCGGTCCTCCCGGAA
>JAGGAJ010000013.1 GCA_017889845.1 Deltaproteobacteria bacterium | reverse complement strand
GCAGAACATCCTGCACCTGTTCGACAACCACATGTTCGAGTTCATGCGCCACGACATCACCTGGCCCCTGTACGTGGAGGTCGACCAGATCTACAACCTCGCCTGCCCCGCCTCCCCGGTCCACTACCAGTTCGACCCCGTGCAGACGACCAAGACCAACGTGCACGGCGCCATCAACATGCTGGGGCTTGCCAAGCGGCTCAAGGTGCGGATCCTTCAGGCCTCCACCTCCGAGGTGTACGGCGACCCGACGGAGCACCCGCAGACCGAGGCGTACTGGGGAAACGTGAATCCCATCGGGAGCCGTGCCTGCTACGACGAGGGGAAACGGTGCGCCGAGACCCTCTTTTTCGACTACTATCGCCAGCACAAGCTGCAGATCCGCGTGATCCGGATCTTCAACACCTACGGCCCGCGGATGCACCCCAACGACGGCCGCGTGGTGTCCAACTTCATCGTCCAGGCGTTGAAAGGCGAGCCGATCACCCTCTACGGGACAGGGAACCAGTCGCGTTCCTTCTGCTACGTGGACGACCTCGTCACGGGCATGATCGCGATGATGGACCAGGAAGAGATGACCGGTCCGGTGAACCTCGGCAACCCCGGGGAGTTCACCATCCTCGAACTGGCGAACCTTGTGAAGGGGCTTTCCGGTTCGAAGTCCGAGATCGTCTTCCGTCCGCTGCCCCAGGACGACCCGGCCCGGCGGCGCCCGGACATCACCCTGGCGAAGACGAAACTCGGCTGGGAGCCCACCGTCCCGCTCCGCGAAGGCCTGGTCAAGACTATCGCCTACTTCGGGGACCTGCTGAAGTCGGGGGTATAGCCGGTCCGGTTTCCGGACACCCGGGACGTGATGCGGTCCCACCCTTGGTCCCGTTTCCCGCGCACACCCTTGCCCTGACGTAGTTTTTTCTGCTGCCTCCGGGTCCGGAACGCCTCCCGATCTCCCCGGTACAACCCTTGCCTCTTCCTGTCACAAAACAATTACAAAAGGGGACGTAGCTACAATTTCCCAAATAACAGCAGACCGGATCGTCCTAATGGAAATTGTAGCTACGTCCCCGATTGTAAGGAGGAGGTAGAGCGATGGCGAGGAAGGCGCTGCTGGTGGGGATCAACCGGTACCCGGACCCGGCGGACGGACTGAGGGGGTGCGTCAACGACGTGCTGTTGATGCGGGACACGCTTGCGCGCCACTACGGCTTCATCGATCCCGGCGCCGTGCGCATCCTCACCGACCATCGCGCCACCACCGAGGCCATCCTCCACAACCTCGCGTGGCTCGTCGACGGCGCGGCGTCGGGCGACTCCCTGGTCTTCCACTACTCCGGCCACGGTTCCCAGGTGCCCGACCGGAACGGCGACGAGGGGGACGGCCTCGACGAGATCCTCTGTCCGTACGACCTCGACTGGGCGCATCCCCTGACCGACGACGATCTCGCCGCCGTCGTCGCCCCCATCCCGAAAGGCGCCCTCCTCACCGTCATCCTCGACTGCTGCCACTCCGGCACCGGGTTGCGGGAAACGTCGCGGAACGGATCCGGCATCCGGCACCGTTACCTGCCGCACCTCGTGGAACCGGCCGTTTTCCCCCGCCCCGTCCGCCGCTTCGGCGCCGGCGTCACGAAGACCAACGCGGTGCTCCTCGCCGCATGCCGGGACGACCAGACCTCCGCGGACGCCTTCATCGACGGCAAGTTCCGCGGCGCCCACACCTGGTACCTGTGCCAATCCCTGCGGGAGGCGAACTGGAATCCAACGTACCGCGATCTGGCCTCCACCACCGGCACCGCCCTCTCCCGGACCGGCTTCGACCAAGTCCCGCAACTCGAGGGCCCATCCCGCCTCCTGACCATGCCGGTATTCCAGGGCAGGCACATCAGCAAATCCGCCAGGATCGTCGCGTGATGGTCCGGTTCCCCGGCCCAGAATCCCCTTGCCCGGCCCACTTGTTTCCTGTAATATTTCCGGATATTCCGGCGCACACCCATAAGCTGAAGCCGACTCAGAGCCGTCGTGCGGATGTTCCGGGTGCCGGCATCCGCAGGGGGATTGCTTGGACCCGAGATGGTTCCTGGTCAAGACGAAAGCCCTGAATGAAAACAGGGTGTTCACCCGCCTAACCGGCGCCGACTACGAGGTCCTCTTCCCGCGATACCGGAGGAAGTCCCGCCGCCATCGGGGCGTCCTCGAGACCCGCCCTCTTTTCCCCACCTACCTGTTCGTCCGGTTCGACCCCGACGAGCTCAAAACGATCAAATACACCCATGGCGTCTCGCGGGTCATCACGTTCGGGCTGGAACCCCAGGAGGTGGGGGATGAGATCATCTCCGCCATCCGGGAGCGGATGGACAGCGAGGGGATGGTCAAGCTCGAGCCGAAGGTCGTCCCCCTGTCACCGGGCCAGCGCGTGAAGATCGGGGAGGGCCCATTCGCCGGCCTCGACGCGATCTTCCTCGAGGAACTCCCGGACCGGGAGCGCGTCGTGCTCCTCCTCGACGCCGTTTCCAGCTACCGCCTGACCATCGAAAAGCAATCCCTCGAGCATTGAGACGACGATCCCGCTCTGCCTGCCGGTGCGCTCCATTTCATTCGAATTTTCGGCCAGTAGGGGATGTTATAATTAAGCTTTTATAGGCAAATCGCTGTTTTATTGGATGCGGATTCCCGGGTCGGCACGTCATATGGGCGGTAGCGTGCCAAGTCACGCCAAAAAGGATAACGCCCTGATATCATGTAGATAGTTGGCAGTATCCGGGCCTTTCTCGCTGTGGTTTCCGTACCCGGTTCGTTCTTCTTCTTGTGGCCCCCGTCGTGCTCCTCGCAGTCGCTTCGGCGCCAGACGGGAGCAGCGTTCCGGTGCCTGGTGGTCCACCCATCCGGATTTCCTGCACGACTGCCAGGACCGGGTCCTGAATCACCCGATGGGTACCGATGCACAGAACTTCGGCGTTGGGATCACGCGGTCGTGGCAATTTCCGGGTGGGTAAGGTCCCGTTCTCCCCGGTGATGTCGGCGAACGGTTTTCCTGTTCCTGTTTTCCATCAGAACGGATATGTTGGTTGATCTCAGAGGAGAGCGTATGATCCGGCGCTTTTTCCGTACATCGGTCATGGTCATCTTGTTCACCCTGCTCTCCGCCCAACACGTCCAGGCTGCCGACCCGACCGGATCCGGAAGTGGACAGTACGATCCATCGCAGCCCTCGAACCAGGGGACAACGGGAACGTATCCCAAGGGAACTTCACCGTCGCCGTTCCTGCAGCCACAGGGTCCTTTATCTCCATATCTACAACCACCTGCGGTGACGCCTGTCCAGCCGGGGATGGACGTCCCCCGGGAGGTTCCGATTCCATCCGCGGACAAGGCCGCCTTGCCCGTCCTGCCACCGCTCCCCCCGGAGGGGCAGTCCCAGTTCGAGCAGCTCGTGTCCGGGAAGGTGGAGATAACGAGGGCACAATTCGAGACGCTCTTCCGGGATCCGAACCTGAAATTTTCTGTAACGATGGTGACCCCTCCCCCGGGATCGATTCTCGTCCCCATCAAGGTTGTCACCGTGCCCGATAAGTCCGACCCGGCGGAAACCCGGCAGCCCCGGCAGCCGTTCGAATTCGAAGCCGGCTACCTGGTCGGCTCCCCCGAACGGATCGGGGAGTCGTTCCGCCTCCTCGGGATCAACAGCCCCTACTCCATCTCGACCGACCTCAAGCATTTCGGATTCGACCTGTTCCAGCAGGGACGCTCCGGGTTCCAGGCGAGCATCCGGCTGCCCGTGGGCCCCGACTACGTCGTCGGCCCCGGGGACGAGTTGCGGATCACGGTTTGGGGAAAAGTCGAGGGAGCGTGGAATATCGAGGTCGACCGGGACGGCACGGTACGGTTGCCGAAAGCCGGCATCGTCGTCGTGGGGGGGCTTACCTTCGATCAGGCCAGGGATGTGCTGCGGAAGGAGTTCTCCCGGTACTACACCGGATTCGAGATGAACGTCTCCCTTGGCGCCCTGCGGACGATGACCGTCTACGTGGTGGGGAATGCCCGGCAGCCGGGTGCCTACACGGTCTCCTCCCTCGCCACGATGGGAAACGTCCTGATCCAGGCTGGTGGGCCGACCAAGGCCGGATCCATGCGGGACATCCAGATCCGCCGGGGCGGGAAGACCGTCTCCCGACTCGACCTGTACGATTTCCTGCGGCGGGGAGACAAATCCGGTGACCACCGTCTCCTTCCGGAGGATGTGATCTTCATCCCCCCCGTCGGGCCGGTCACAGCGATCGCCGGGAGTGTGAACAACCCGGGACTGTACGAGCTGAAGGGGGAGAAGACGGTATCGCAGCTGGTCGAGCTGGCGGGAGGGCTGAATACCGTCGCGTTCCGGGGCCGCCTGCAGATCGAGCGGATCGTGGACAGCAACCGCCAGATCGTGTTCGAGTCCGACCTCGAGGACACGAAGGAGCAGGAAGTAGACCTCCGTTCCGGGGACATCCTGAAAGTCTTCCGGGTGGTACAGGACAAGCGGACCGTCCGGGTCCTCGGGGCCGTGCAGCGGGACGGCGAATACGGGTACCGCGCGGGAATGACGGTGAAGGACCTGGTCGCGCTCTCCGGCGGCACGAAATATTATGCGTACCTGAAGGACGCGGAGCTGACCCGGCTGGACGTCACCGAACAGGGACCGAAAGGTGAGAAGGTCACCATCGACCTGGAGAAGGCACTGGCCGGTGACCCCGCGTCGAACCTGCCCCTCCGGGAGAACGACCAGCTCCTCGTCCGCACCGTCCCGGAGTGGAGGATGGCCAGCCAGGTTACGGTGCAGGGGGAATTGCGATTTCCCGGGACCTACATGGTCCGAAAAGGGGAGAAACTGTCCTCTCTGATCGGGCGGGCGGGCGGCTTCACCGCCAACGCGTATCTGAGGGGAGCGGTGTTTACAAGGGAGAGCGTGCGGGAACTTCAGCAGAAGCGGCTCGAAGAGTCCATCGCCCGCCTGGAGCGGGACCTGCTGTCCCAGGGGTCGTCCCGGATTTCCACGGCGGCGTCCCCGGAGGAACTGAAGGCTATCGAAGTGGAGATCAAGCAGACGAAGGATTTCCTGGAGCGGCTGAAGACCGTCCGGGCCACCGGCAGGATGGTGCTGGAGATTTCCACGCCCGAGACCCTGGCGAAATCGATCTACGACATCGAGCTCGAGAACGGCGATTCCCTCTTCGTCCCGGAAAATCCCCAGAGCCTGCAGACTCTCGGGGCGGTGTTCAACCAGACCGCCTTCGTGTTCGACAAGGCGAAAGGGCTGCAGGATTACATCGAGCTGGCGGGCGGCTACACGGAAAGCGCGGACAAATCCAGGCTCTACATACTCAAGGTGAACGGGTCTGCTGTCCGGCCCGAAAGCAGCCGGTTCTTTCTTTCTTCCAGGACGACCTACAGGACGGCCGACGGCAGCCCGCTTCTGGAACCCGGGGACAGCATCGTGGTGCCGGAGAAGCTGGAGCGCATTGCGTGGCTGCGGGAGACCAAGGATATCACCCAGATCCTCTTCCAGGTCGCTGTGGCGGCCGGCGTCGTGATCGCGCTGTTCTAGAGGCCGCCGGCTGTGAATCAGGACATGGAATCCTCCCGTATGTATCGCGAGACCGGAATAGACCTGGCGGAACTGATCAAAACTCTGTCGAAATGGTGGCGGTGGATATTCGGCGTAACTGCCGCGTGCGCCGCCGCCGCGGTGGTCGTCTCCCTGCTGCTTCCCGTCTACTACAAGGCGGAAACCCGGGTTCTTCCTCCTCAGGAAAAAGGCAGCCT
This sequence comes from Deltaproteobacteria bacterium, assembly GCA_017889845.1. Taxonomy (GTDB): domain Bacteria; phylum Desulfobacterota; class Deferrimicrobia; order Deferrimicrobiales; family Deferrimicrobiaceae; genus JAGGAJ01. The sequence continues at coordinate 12,632 of JAGGAJ010000013.1, read as the reverse complement.
TGCCTCCCAACTGATGGGCCAATATGGAGGTCTGATTGCACTTGCAGGTGGTACTGCGGGTATCAAGTCCCCTGGTGAACTGTACGTGGAGATGTTGAAGTCCCGTACGGTCCTGGACCGCATGATAGACCGGTTCGAACTGATGAAAACATACAAGGTGAAATATCGGGAGGATGCACGGAAGGATCTTCGAAATCTGCTCACGGTCCGGGAGCAACGGAAGAGCGGGGTCATTGTCCTTACCGTGGAGGACAGGGACCCGAAACATGCTGCCGATATGGCCAACACGTTCGTCGAGGAACTCAAATCCCTGGCGAGCGGACTGGCGGTCTCGGAAGCCGGCCTGAGGCGGATGTTCTTCGAGGAGCAGATCCGGTCCACGAAGGAGTCTCTCGCCCGCACCGAGGAGGAGATGAAGGGGTTTCAACTGCGCACGGGCGCTTTCCAGATCGACGCGCAGGCGAAGGCGGTCATCGAGGGGATCGCCCAGCTCCGGGCGAGGATCGCGGCGAAGGAGGTCGAGGCCAAGGTTCTCCGCTCCTTTGCGACTGCCCAGAATCCGGATCTCCAACGGGTCGAGGCTGAGATCCAGGCTCTTCGAGCCGAATCGGAGAGAATCGAGTCGGGAAAGGGGCGGGGGTTCGACCCGCTCATGTCGTCGCAACGAGTACCCGAAATGGGTACGGAGTATCTCCGGAAACTGAGGCAACTGAAATACAATGAAACCCTTTACGAACTACTGGTGAAACAATATGAACTGGCAAGGTTGGATGAAGCCAGAAGCGCGGTCGTCATCCAGGTGATCGACCGGGCGGTTCCTCCCGATCGGAAATCCAGACCCAAAAGGACTTTGATCGTCTTGATGACGACGGCGACGGGTTTCATTTTATCGTTGGTCGTCATTCTGCTTCGTGAGCGGCCCTGGACAAGATCGGAAAAGCCATCGCGGGAGGGAAGCCGACAAGCATAGCGAAGGCGAATGTTGCTTCGTGTCACGCTGTCGTGGCATTATGCCGGATTCTGGCGTTCGGTGAGACAGGGTTCCCCAGCGGAAAGAATCGTTTCTAAGGCTGCCCTTTCCGGATATAATTTTTCCTTCTAATTACTTGGGGCAAGGGATCACCTGGCGATGGGATATACGGAAAAGGCCATCGGTCGACCGGTATGGAAGAATTAATTTCCCAGAAACATATCGTGTGGTTGTTCTTCTCCTCCCTGTTCCTTTCCATTGTGCTCACGCCACGGACGCGTGCGTTGGCGGTGCTTCTCGGGGCTGTGGACACGCCGGATCCGCGCAAGGTCCACGGGAGGGCGATTCCCCGATTGGGGGGATTGGGTATCGCGGTGTCGGTCGTTCTGTTCCTGTACCTTTTCGGAAAACCGGGGATGTCCCTGAACGGGTTCCTGATCGGTGCGATCCTGACCGCCCTGGTCGGTTTCCTCGACGACGTTTTCCATTTCAGGCCCCTGTACAAGTTTTTCGGGCAGATCGTTGCCGCCGCGGCGTTTGTTTTCCTGGGCGATTGCTACATCCAGTCTTTGGGAGACATCGCCGCGATCGGCGAGATCCGGCTGGAGGCGCACGCACCGTGGTTCACAGTTTTCTGCATGGTAGGAGTGATGAATGCCCTGAACCTTTCCGATGGGCTGGACGGACTTGCGGGCGGGATCAGCGCCATCGCCTGCTTCTTCCTGGGCCTCTTCTCTATCCTGCAAGGGGACTCGCTGAGTCTTTCCATCACGGTCTGCCTCCTGGGCAGCCTGTTCGGGTTCCTGCGGTACAACTCCTTCCCGGCGAAACTGTTCATGGGGGATACGGGGAGCATGCTCCTCGGGTATTCCCTTGCGGCCGTCGCGGTGCGGCTGGCGGAGTTCGGGGGGGCGGTCCGATTCAGCCCCATGACGTTCGCGACCGTGCTGGCGCTTCCGATTCTCGACACGCTTCTCGTGATGGGGCGACGTGCCCTCCGGTGCGAGAATCCCTTCCTTCCCGACAAGACACATCTCCATCACCAGTTGCTGGATCTCGGGTTATCGCACGCGGCGGTGGTCCCGATCCTCTACGGCCTCATGACCGTATTCGGGGTGGTTGCGTGGGGAATGAGAGACTTCCCCGAATGGATGCAATTTGCCTCCGTGGTGGCGTTGGGCGCATTCGTGTACGGTGCGCTCCCCCTGTTCGGACGGATAGGGCCACGGATTGCCGTATCGTTGAAGGATGGAACCCTCTATCGGGGAACTTCCTCCCCGATCCGGAAACACCACGGGCTGGCCCGAAGCGTCCCGCTGGTATCCTGGCTGATCGGGATCGGATTGTGCGTCCCCGCGCTCCTTTCCGCCCAAGTCCGGGGCAAGGCCGGCCTGGTGTCCTTCTCGATGGCCACCTTCATATTTTTCCTGTTTCCGTGGCAAGGGAGACGGAGACACGCGGCCTTGTGCCACGGTGTTTTATACGCCTCCTGCGTCTGCCTCGTGGGGATTCTCCATCTGGGCAATGGCGCGGCCTCCTGGGTCGTGTACTATATGGTGGTATTCAGCATCGCCACTCTGGCCTGGGCTCTCCTGATGACAAAATCCCGGCCCTTGTATGGCAAGCTGCTTGTGCCGAGCGGGTTCGAGACCCTCCTGATCGTCCTGTGTCTGCTGATCCCCCTGATTGTGGTCCCCGCTTTGGGGCTGGCGGGTTCGATGCGGAAAACCATCCTGCTGTCATGCTTCGAATCCATGCCCTTCCTGCTGGCTTTCAAGATCATAGTGCGGAGAAAGCCGGTTCGAAACCAGGTCTTTGCGATCGCCTTCCTTGTGACCTTTCTCCTTCTGGGGATCCACGGCACACTGTCCGCCGATAATGTCTGGGGCTCAAGCCCTGTCCCGGCGGAAACGAAAGCCCCCGGGTGCCCTTGAATTTTCCCCCGTTCGTTCACCCCGTGCCGTGGAGCCGCATGGAGCGAATCCCGAGCGGATCGTATTCCTGTGCCTGATTCCCGCCGGCGGGGGTCGACAGCACCACGAAAAGCCTGGACGGCGAATCCCTCCTTGGGCCTCCACCCACGGCCCTCCCGATGAACACGTGGTTTTCGCTTCCTGCGTCCGGAGCCGTGGTGTTTCTCCGTCAGGTCCGGAAAACCCTGGAGTTCGTCCGGCTCGCGCCATTCGACACCTCGACGACGGAAGGGCGGTCCCGGGAGCGGTATCGGCGGGTCGCGCTCTCCACGGTGACTTCCGCCGCCGCAAAGGCGATCGCGATCCTCACCACGCTCGTGGCCGTCCCCCTCACGGTAGGGTACCTGGGCGTCGAGCGGTACGGGCTCTGGATGGCGCTCAGTTCCGCCGTCGCACTCCTCGGGTTCGGGGATTTCGGGATCGGGCTGGGGCTTCTGAACGCGGTCTCCGAGGCGGATGGAAGGAAAGACCTCGAGGCGGCGAGGGAGTATGTGTCCAGCGCCTTCTACCTGCTCCTGGGGGTCGGGGTTGTCGTCGGGACGGTGTTCGCGGTCACATCAACGTCCGTCTCCTGGGGGGAACTCTTCAACGTGCGGTCGAAACAGGCCGCGGAGGAAGCGCTTCCCGCCATTTCGGTGCTGATTGCATGCTTTGCCGCGAACATTCCCTTGTGGACCGCCAACCGGGTGAATATGGGATACCAGGAGGGATACGTAAACAGCGCCTGGGAGATAGCCGGGAACCTGGCCGGACTGGGGGGGTTGCTCCTCTCCATCCATTTCCGGACCGGGCTGCCCATCCTGGTGCTCGCGGTTTCCTCGGGACCTTTGCTCGCTTCCATGGCCAATGGGATCGTGCTGTTCACCTCGCGCCGCCCACGGCTGCTCCCGAGATGGAAGCGCTTTCGGGCGGATTCCGCAGGAAAGGTGTTCCGGCTGGGGGCACTCTTTTTCATCATGCAGATGGCGGGCGTCCTGATGCTGACTACGGACAATCTCGTGGTGGCCCGGGTGCTCGGAGTCTCGGAGGTGACGAGATATGCCGTCCCGATGAAACTGTTTGGAGCGGTGCCGCTCCTGGTCGGGATGATCCTCGTCCCGCTGTGGCCTGCATACGGGGAGGCAATATCCAGCGGTGACGCGATCTGGGTGCGAAGAACGCTGGTGGGCTCCGTCCGGTGGGCCGCGATTTTTTCGCTCGCGATCGCCGTGCCGCTGGCCGTTTTCGGGAAGTCGATTGTCCACGCCTGGGTAGGGCCGGAAGCCGTTCCTCCCTTGTCCCTGCTGTTGGGGATGGGTGTCTGGACCGTCATGAATACGGCATGGGGAGCCGTGGCGATGTTCCTGAACGGGGCGAGCGCGCTGAGAGCCCAGGCCATCTGGTCTACCGTGACGGGAGCCGGTGCGCTGGGAATCAAGATCGTGCTGGCCCGATCGTTCGGGCTTTCCGGCGTGATCTGGGGGACCGTGATCGCTCAAGGCTTCCTGATGGTTCTCCCGCTTTCGCTGCATGCGAGGCGCTTGCTGGAGACCTTGGCCCCTGTGTCGGGGCAGGGACAGGCGCGATGATTTCAACGGGCTGGGGATGCACCTCATGAGAGTCCATTTTGTCTATGCGGGCCGATCCGATCGGGACCGGTACGGCGTTGCCATGGGAAGGCTGAAGCGGATCGCGCAGCGGGCCGGCATCCCCGTGAGCCTCGTCGGGTCACGGACGGCTCCCCGGATGGAAGGGTGGATGCAGCGTTCCCCGCTTTCCATCACGGCGAATGTGTTTCCCATGCTTCAATCGCGGGCCAAGACGCTCCTTTACGACTGGACGGAAGAGATCCGGATTTCGGGGGGGAGTGAAGAAATCCTCTTCGGGCATCCGTATCCCGAGGACGTACGCAAGGTTTGGAACCGTGCGTGCCGGGATGAACGCTTCGCCCTTCGGGTAGCGATGTTCCCGCTCAGTCATCGGATGGCCGAGGAAAACGCCTGGTTCGACCCGTATTACCGGCACGTCGACGGGCTTCTGGGGATCATGGGACCTTATTGGTTCGACACCTGGGATGAAAGCCCGTTCGCCCATTGGAAGGATAAAATCACCCGCGTGGATATGGCCATCGATGCCTCGCGCTTTCCGAGGGTGAAGAAACGCTTTAATCCGCCGGGGAAGCGGACGTTCTTTTATCTCGGGCGGAGCGCCGCAATGAAGGGTACGCACCTGCTTTCCATCCTGTTCGGCCTTGCGAGGCAGCACCGGTGCCTCGTAATCGGAAGCGGGCCCCCGGTCCGGAACACGGAATTCCGGCCCTGGAAATTCCTGGACTTGTCCTACATGAATCGATTGGCGCTGGAGTGTGACTTCTTTGTCACGCTGGGTGTATCCGATCCGAACCCCACCACGATCCTGGAGTGCATGGCGTGGGGTTTCCCCGTCTGCTGCACGCCCCAGACGGGTTATTACGGGATGCCCGAGATCATCCCGATGAGCATCACGGACATGCGGCACAACCTGCAGAAACTGGACGAATTGCAGTATGCGCCGGAAGAACGGCTTCTGGACCTCGCGGATAAGGCCCGCCGACTCGTGGAGACCCGGTTCACCTGGGAGCGGTTCAACCGGACCGTCCGGGATGGGCTTCTCCGGGCGGCACATGCCAGGGGAGTCTCGATCTGGGAAGACCGGGCGATTGTCGAGGGAGCGGAGTGAGCGGCATGGCGGGAAAACGGACCGGCTGCTTTTTCGCGCAGGGATGGGCCATTTCCCCCCTTGTCCTCTTCCTGGTCATCGGAATCCTCTTCCTGGTTCTTTTCCCCATGGTCCTCCTGGACGTGGAACGGGATCCCGAATACGAACGGTTGCTGATGGTGTACGGGATCGTGCATCTGGCCGGACTGATTCTGGGGGGCTCCGGACGACCACTGAAGGAAGCCATTCCGGCGGGAAAGATCACGGCACCGCCTTTCTTCTTCCGGGCCTGCTGGATTTTCTGGGGGCTTATGGCCTTGTACAAAACGGCGATGCTTTTCCTCGGGGGGATCGCGCGGTACCAGCATGAAGAGTCTGAGGCGCTGTTCCAGCTCCCGTACGCCCAGATGATTCTCGATTCGCTGGCATTCCGGTTGGCGCCGTTCATCGCCTGGGTCGCTTCCGGCGGGAGGATCGGGCCGTTGCTGATACTGGCGGTTCTGGTGGATATTCTTTTCGGTGTCGCGACTCTCACGAAGGAATTTGCCCTGTACGTTATCGTGGCGGCCGCTTTCGGTTTCTGCTATTGGAGGCGTTCCCCCTCCATGCGGATCGTGGCAACCGGGGCTGTCGCGACCGTCCTCGTGTTCCTGATCGGCCCTGCCCTGGTATGGACCCGGTTCGAGACGGTGGGTTTCTCGAGCCCCCTCGAGGTTGTGTCAGGGATCGCGGAAAACCTCGATAAAACGCTCGCCGACGATGTACAGCGGGGAGTGACATTCCTTGCGGCCCAGGAACGTTTCGACCTGTATTCCGCGGGGCAACTCGCGTTCCGGGAGGAAGAGTTCGAGAGGACTGCACAGCGCGCGCGGGATGCCCTTCCCCTGTTCTGGCTTCCCCGCTCGGAGGAGAAGGAGATCACTTTCCGGTCGGGCAACTACCTCGGTGCGTCCGTGGGATTGGCAGAGGAGGGAGACATCAGCGGGGTCGCCTTCCCGAACATGGTGGTCCTCCAGGCGATGTTCGGTTTCCCCGTGGGTGTCGCTTTATGCGGAGGCCTCGGATTCCTCTTCGGGGCGGCTTTCCACCGAATCCGGCAGACGCGGTTCGTCGAGGATTGGATGGGTTACGTTCTCCTGTATCTGGACGTGGCTCTGCAGTTGTATATCGGGCTGCCGTTCCCTGCAATTCCGTACAAGGTGGCGTACGATCTCGCGGCCTGGTGCCTTGCGATCCTGATGCTGCGGGCCTTAATGCGGTTTTCTTCCCGCTTCGCGGTGCCGGTCGTTTGAAAAGAATCACCTCCGGCGATATCCGATCCTTTCTCCAGGCGGCCCCGCCCGTTCCGGCGCCGGCGAAGGGGGATGCCGGAAACCTTCCGAGGATCAGCGTCGTTACCCCCTCCTTCAACCAGGCCGGGTTCCTGGAAAGGACAATCCTGAGCGTCCTGAACCAGGGATACCCGAACCTTGAGTACATCGTCGTCGACGGTGGCTCAGGGGACGGGAGTGTCGATATTCTCCGGAAATACGAGCACCACCTGTCGGCGTGGGTCAGCGAGGAGGACAGGGGGCAGTCCGATGCGATCAACAAGGGATTCCGGATAGCGACGGGAGACCTCGTGGCCTGGCAGAACTCCGACGACATTTATCTTCCTGGAGCGTTCTGGAAAGTGGTCAAGGCGTACCGGGAGTCACCCCAATATGACGTATATTTCGGGAACATGTGCACGATCGACGAGGAGGACGAGATTCTCCACGAACATCGGTACACGCCGTTCTCCGTCGAATGTCTGCTGTACGACGGGTGGAACATCACCAATCAATCCGCATTTTTCCGGAAGGAGATCGTCCGGCGATATCCGTTGCAGGCCGGATTGCGATATGCCATGGACGGCGACTACTTCGTCAGGATCGGGCTGGGCGGCGCCCGGTTCCGGTTCATCCGCGATTCCCTCGGGGCATTTCGGATCCACGGTAAGGCGAAGAGCGGGACGATCGACCGGACCGTCGGCGTCGAGGAGTGGGTCAAGATACGGGAAAGCCGGGGAATCCTCATGCGCACTGACATCCCGTGGGGAAGGCAATACCTGGGGCGAAAGGCTCTCTGCAAGGCGAGGAAGCTGTTCCATTACCTCCGGCAGGGCGATTTCGACTACATCGGCGGAAAGATCGTGCGCATGGTGCGGGGGGTTTCCGGTTCCAGTTGAAAACGCTGTTCTTCCAGAACATCATTGCGCCGTACAAAACGCTCCTGTTCAACGCGCTCGCCCGAAAAGACGGGGGGAGCTTCCTGGTGGTGTACCTGGCCGAGACGGCAGGGAACCGGGAATGGAAGATCGACAAGGAAGAGATCGAGTTTCCCTATGAGGTCATATCCGAAGGCCGGGAGGAGGACGCGGGCCGATGGAAGAGCGTTTCGAAGGCCTGGAATCTTCTCGAGCGCCATACCCCAGAGGTCGTGGTCGTCGGCGGATACAATTATGCGGCATTCTGGGTGGCCCATGCCTGGGCGAAAATCCGGAAACGGAAATCTCTGATCATCGTGGAGTCCCACTATCTGGACAGGACCCGGCGCTCGATCCGGGAGCGGATGAAAAGAGCCTTCGTGTCCCGCTTTGACGCGGCTCTCGTGGATGGAACAAGGCATCGGGATTACGCCGTTTCCCTCGGCATGCCTCCGGAGAGAGTGTTCATCAAGTTCGGAACCGGCCCGATCGACGTGGGCATGTACGACCGCGAAGTGGCCCGGATAAGGCCTGGGAAAGCCGCGCATTGCCGGTCTTTGGGGATCCCTCCAAAGAATTTTCTCTACGTCGGACGTTTCTCCGTGGAGAAAAACCTCATGGCACTGCTCCGGGCATTCGGTCGACTTCGGAAGGACGGGTTCAGGGAATGGGGGCTGATCATGGTCGGGGACGGGCCGCAACGCCGGGATATCGAGCGGTTCGTCCGGGAGGGGGGGCTGGAGGGCGTCTTTCTGCCCGGTTTCAAACAGAGGAGAGAGGTTCCTCTCTACTATGCCCTGAGCGATGTGTTCATCCTGCCCAGTCTCTCCGAGCCGTGGGGCCTGGTCGTGGTCGAAGCCATGGCGAGCGGATTGCCGGTGCTGGTATCCGATCGGTGCGGTTGCTTTCCGGACGCCGTCCGGGAGGGAGTGAACGGATTTTCGTTCGATCCGAACCGGGACCGGAGCCTGTCGGAAAAGATGAAGGACATCGCCATGGGGCGGCATGACCTGGCCGGAATGGGAGCGAGGTCCAGAGAGATGGCGGCGGCCTTCACGCCGGAAAAAGCCGCCGAGGTGTACGCGCGGGCCGTGGAATTCGCCCTGAAAGGCGACCCATGCATGTCGCATTGAACGGGATCGATTTCTCTCCCGGCAGAATGGGTGGGATCGAGACATATTTCCGCAATCTGGTTCACTTTCTCCAGGCGGGCGACCGCGTGAACCGGTACACGATCCTCTGCACGCTTCCGCACGGACGGGAGTTCGCCATCCGGAATCCGGCTTTCTCGATCCGCGAGTACGGGGCCGGGAGCCGCTCGGTATCTGGAGCTCTCCGGGCGGGAATTCGGCTTCTCGGTGGAATGGATCTATTATCCCCTTCTGTCAGGAAATTCCCCGCGGACGTGATACACCATCCTTTCTCCGTCATCCGGCCGGTGCGGGCCGGGAAACCGGCCGTTCTCACGTTCTGGGATATGCAGCACGTGTATTACCCCGAATTCTTTCCCGCGCGGGAATTGAGACGTCGGAACAGGGAGTACCGGAGGTCGGCGGGGGTTGCGGCCCGGATCATCGTCAGTGCGGAATTCACCCGTCGTTGCCTCGTGGAGCAGTACGGGATCAACGAGGATAAAGTGGATGTAATCCCCATCGGGTACGGGCCGGAGTTCCGCCCAATCGACGATCCCGAGGTATTGTCCGCTATCCGGCGCAGGTTCGGGTTGGAGCGCCCCTTCCTCTTCTATCCGGCTGCCACCTGGCCCCACAAGAATCACCGAAGGTTGCTGGCGGCACTCCGTATTCTCAGGGAACGGAACCGATGGGACGGCGAACTCGTCCTTACCGGCGTGGCGAAGGAGTTCCACGCCGATCTGCTCGAGGAGATCGGGCGAGCCGGACTCCGGGACACCGTCCGTCCGGTCGGCTACGTACCTCGCGAGGAACTGCCAGTTTTTTACAATCTGGCGCGGCTCCTCGTGTTCCCTTCGCTCTTCGAGGGATTCGGGATTCCGGTGCTCGAGGCGATGGCTTGCGGATGCCCGGTGGCGTGCTCCCGGGCGACCACGCTCCCGGAGGTTGTTGGCGACGCCGGAATCCTCTTCGACCCTGAATCACCGGAGGATATCGCCGAGAAAGTCGGACAGGTTTTGCGGGACGAGAAGTTGATGGAGGAGATGAAACGCCGGGGGCTGGAACGGGCCAAGGGATATTCCTGGGAACGGGCTGCTTCGGAAACCGTTCGTATTTACGAGAAGGCGGTTGCCGGAACCGGGAGACATTGAGCGTGGATGAAAAGCAGATGTACGAGATCCAGCACGGGCAGGGAAAGTGCGTCCCCCATTACACATTCCCACGGCTCCGGAAGCTGTTTCGCCGATTCGACGTCCACCGGGAAGACCTGGTCCTTGGTCTTCTCGACGGGGGAGATAGATTTTTGGATGTGGGTTGCGGAAGCGGTTCTCTCGTATTCCGGGCGAGGGAGAAGTATCAGGAAGCCTACGGCGTGGACATATCCGAGTTCTGCATCCGGGAGGCGGAGGAAAGGAAGCGGGAGCGCTTCGGGGAGAGCGCCCCGATCTATTTTTCCCGGTGCAATGTTGGGGCGCGCATCGAATTCCCCGACGGGATGTTCAATACCGTCGCCTCCGTGGCCGTCATCGAGCACGTTTTCGACCTGTACGGCGTTGTCGGGGAAATCCGCCGTGTCCTGAAAAGAGGGGGGATATTCGTAATCGAGGTGCCCAACATCGCCTACCTCCGGTACCGGATCGAGCTCTTCTTCGGCAGGCTCCCCGTCACGTCGACCCCCCACAACTGGCGGGAGGTTGGATGGGACGGGGGGCACCTACACTACTTCACGAAGAAGACGCTCTGCAGATTGCTGGACGAGACAGGGTTCGACGTCGTCAAGGTGACCGGGGGCGGATTGTTCGGCACGATCCGGGCCGTGTATCCGTCCCTCCTCACGGGGGACCTATGCGTCAAGGCCAGGAAAAGATAGGTCGCCGGGGAAATGACGGACCCCCCCCGGAGCATAAGAGCATCATCTTTTCGTGGCACGGGCAGGAATTCCACGATCTGCTCCGGTCGTGCGACAAAGATGAAACTACCCCCTACATCCTGAAATACCTTCCGAAATACGGGAAGATCGTCGAAGGCGGGTGCGGACTCGGACGATATGTGAAATATCTGGCCGATCTGGGATACGACATCGAGGGGGTGGAGTACAACCCCGAGACCGTCCGTGCTGTGCAGCGGTGTTCACCCGGATTACCGGTGATACAAGGCAATATCCTTGCCCTTCCGTACCGGGATGGCTCCATTTCCGGATTGATCTCCCTGGGGGTTCTGGAACACTTCCGCGAGGGCATGGAGGAACCTCTTCGGGAGATCCGGAGGGTTCTGAAGCCGGGGGGTATTCTTGTCATCTCGGTCCCTTCGCAGAACCGGATTCGGAGAATCAAGAAGCGCTTCTTCCTTGTCGAGCTGAACCGCTACCTGAACCCCCTGTCGGTTGCAAGGCGGAGTCGGGTCATCCGGCATCTGTTTGGGCGGGCGGTTTTACCCGGTGGAGGTTCGTACAACAGGTTCCGGAGGGGGAGGTATGAAATCTACCCTTTGTTCGGCGATTTCTTCGAATACCGTCTAAAAAAAGAGGAGTTCGAGGAGGTCCTACGGAGGGCCGGCTTCCAGATTCTGGAAAGCGTCCCCGTCGGGCACATGGACGGGGTGTTCCATGAATTCGGCACCCTGTTTGTGAAATTCCATGGATGGGAATTCCACCCGGGACTCGCCGGCAGGCTGTTGAACCGATTCCTCGCAAGGTTCCCGTTTGTGCATAACCATATGCACCTTTGTGTCTGCATAAGGCAAGCGCATTCCGTTTGACATGAGAATCCTGTTCGTTGCGCCTCTCCCGCCCCCGGTAACGGGACAGACGATCGCGTCGGGTGCCCTTCTGGCGGAGCTTTCACGTCGACACGAAGTCTCCGCGATCGACTACAGCAAGAAGACGCTCGCCAAGGGATTCGACTCGGTACGACATATCGGCGAAATGGCAAGTGTTCTCTGGCGGGTCTGGAGGGGAAAGAGGGGCCGGGACGCCGTTTACTTCACGATCACCCAGTCGGTGGCAGGGAATCTGAAGGACCTGCTGATCTATGCGGTTTCCTTCGATACACTCGACAGGACCGTGGTTCACCTTCACGGGGGGGGGCTGAAGGACCAGATCTTCGCCCGATCGGCCGTATTGGCCGCAATGAACCGGTTTTTCCTCCGCCGGGTGGGAGCGTGCGTTGTACTTGGGGAATCCCTCCGGACGGTGTTCGAAGGGATGGTGCCGGCTGGCAGGATTCGCGTAGTTCCGAATTTCGCGGACGATGAGTCGTTCGCGCCTCCCGATCTGATCCGGAGGAAATTCGATACACCCGGTCCGCTTCGGGTGCTGTTCCTCAGTAACCTGATCCCGGGGAAGGGACACCTGGAATTGCTGGAGGCATGGCGGGTGGTGGAAGGAAAATTCCCGGGAAGCGTGCGGTTGGACTTCGCGGGGGCGTTTGAATCGGTTGAGGAGGAACGGCGATTCCTGGACAAGATCCCCCGGCAGGGGAACGTGAAATACCATGGACTGGTAGGGGGGGATATGAAGCGCGACCTTCTTTTCGAGGCGCACATTCTTTCTCTCCCAACCTATTACCCCTACGAAGGACAACCCATTTCCATTCTCGAAGGGTACGCCGCGGGGTGCGCTGTCATTACGACCCGGCACGCCGGGATACCGGACA
>JAGGAJ010000205.1 GCA_017889845.1 Deltaproteobacteria bacterium | reverse complement strand
CCGCGCGGGATGATGCTGACCTTGTGGATCGGGTCCGCGCCCGGGGTGAGGGTCGCGACGATGGCGTGCCCCGCCTCGTGGTAGGCGGTGGACTTCTTCTCCTCGTCGCTGATGATCATGGAGCGCCGCTCGCGTCCCATCATCACCTTGTCCTTTGCCATCTCGAAGCAGTCCATGGTCACCTTGGACAGCCCGGTGCTCGCCGCGTGGAGCGCCGCCTCGTTGCACAGGTTGGCGAGGTCCGCCCCGGTGAAACCGGGCGTCCCCTTCGCCAGCACCTCGAGGTTGACGTCCTCGGCGATGGGGATCTTGCGGGTGTGAACCCCCAGGATCTGCTCGCGCCCCTTCACGTCGGGCTTGGGGACCACAACCTGGCGGTCGAACCGCCCGGGGCGCATCAGCGCCGGGTCGAGGACGTCGGGACGGTTCGTGGCGGCAATGAGGATCAGCCCCTCGTTCGACTCGAAGCCGTCCATCTCCACCAGGAGCTGGTTCAGCGTCTGCTCCCGCTCGTCGTGGCCGCCGCCAAGCCCCGCGCCGCGGTGCCGCCCGACGGCGTCGATCTCGTCGATGAAGATGATGCAGGGGGCGGACTTTTTCCCCTGGATGAACAGGTCGCGCACCCGTGCCGCCCCCACGCCGACGAACATCTCCACGAAGTCGGAGCCGCTGATGGAGAAGAACGGCACGCCCGCCTCGCCGGCGATCGCCCTGGCCAGCAGCGTCTTCCCCGTCCCGGGGGCTCCGACGAGGAGCACCCCCTTGGGGATGCGGCCGCCGAGCTTGGTGAACTTCTTCGGGTCCTTCAGGAACGCGATGATCTCCTGCAGCTCCTCCTTGGCCTCCTCGATTCCCGCGACGTCGTTGAAGGTGACTTTGTGCGACGACTCGGTGAGAAGTTTCGCCCGGCTCTTGCCGAACGACATCGCCTTGCCGCCCCCTGCCTGCATCTGCCGCATGAAGAAGATCCACACGCCGATCAGCAGGAGCATCGGCAGCCACGAGACGAGCAGTGTCATGTACCACGGGCTCTCGTCGAGGGGCTTGGCGGTGATCTGCACGTTTTTCCCGCGCAGCGTCTTGACCAGGTCGGGATCGTCCGGCGCGTAGGTGTGGAAGGTCTTCTTCTCCTTCCCCGCGGTGTCCGCGTACTTCCCGGTGACCTCCTGCCCCTTGATCGTCACCTCCTTCACCTGTCCCGCATCCACGTTCTGCAGGAAGGCGGAGAAGGACACCTCCTCGTGCTCGACCTTCTGTGCCTTGAAGGTGTTGAAGAGGAAGACCATCGCGAGGGCGATGAGCATCCAGATGGCCAGGTTTCTATAGAACTGGTTCAATGGCGCGTTTCTCCTCGTCCAAATCGCTTTATGATAGCACAGGGGGAACATCTGTCCATTTCGTGTACATTCCCCCGTATTCCCCGAACGGTCAGCCGATCTTCCGCCTTCCCGGGCCGGCCGCGGGGCGGAGACTCAGGATGATCGTCCCGCGGGTATCCGCGGTCACGGGTGCGTGGGCGGAGCGGATCACCCCGGGGATCCAGAGGATCTTCCCGTCCGCGTCGCAGACCGCCGGCCGTCCCCACCGCTCGTTCCTGGGTACCTTCCGGTCTATGAAGATTTCCTTCACCTTCTTCTCCGCTTTCAAACCGAACGGACGGATCCGGTCTCCGGCGCGGAGGGGGCGGACGCACAGCGGCATGCGGATGCCTGTTGCGTCGAAATACTCTTTTCCGCCGGATGCCGCGCCGCGCCTGGCCTGCGCGGGAGTGATCTTCCCTTTTTCTTCCATCTTCAGGGCGGGTTCTCCCGGTGCTGCACCCCCGGGCGGCTTGCCCGCCTTTCCGCCATCCCCGGCAGAAACGAATGCGGTCTGCCCGTACCGGTTCACCAGTTCCCAACCCCTGCCGACCTTCACCCGGGCAGACGGACCGCCCTCGCGGACCGTCCGATCGACGGACCGGAGGAGGCGCTCATTGGGGGCGAGGCCCAGGAGGTCTATACATACCCTCTGGATGATCCTCACACGCAGCATCGTCGGCAGTTTCGTATAACCTGCCCGGAGGAAATGAAGTGTACTATCGGCCCAGTCGGGATACCCAGTCTTCCGGGCCTGGATGCCCCCCGCTTCTTGACTCGATTTCACGTACCGGCGAATCCATTTGCACGCCTCGGCCTCGAGGTAGTCGTTGAGCTCCTGGAACCGCTCCCCCAACGTGAATATTCGCTTCTTCACCGCCTTGCCGTACCGCCTGACGAGCAAAGGGATCAGAACGTGGCGGATCCAGTTCCGCTCGAACCGGTTATCGCGATTTGTCCTGTCGGTACGGCGGGAAATCCTGTTTTCCTTGAGGTATTTCGTTATATCATCCCGCCAGACATGAAGAATCGGACGATAAAAACCATCCGCTGTATTCCGCGGGATCCCTTTTAATCCCGCGATTCCCGCCCCCTCGAACATCCGCATCAGGATCGTCTCTATCTGGTCATCCGACGTGTGCCCCGTCAGGATGGTCCCGCAACGGAATCGATCCTTCAGGTCCAGGAGGAAACGACGCCGGAAACGCCTCGCTCGGTTTTCGAAACCGGAGGAGGATCCGGCCCGGTCCGGCATTCGCGCCGTGACGAGCGGGATTCGTTTCTCCCTGGCGATCTTTTCGACGAATTCCTGATCCTTGTCCGATTCCTTCCCTCTCGTCCCGTGATGCACGTGGGCGAGGATCACCTCCGCACCGGACTGTAGCATCCGGTCCAGGAGGTATCTGGAGTCGCCGCCTCCTGAAATCGCAAGGATGGAGGATTTCCTTTTTTTCATTCTCCTGCCGGGCACCAAGTAATGGAAGTCCGTCGATGGATCGATTAACGAACTTTAAAGAACTTTAGAGCAATAAATTACATATAATTTCCAATAATCCCCCCCCCGGGATTCCCTCCATTCCCCGAAACAACCGGATAGCATCTAAATTTCTTTTCATATTGAAGGCTTAACGGCCCCACAGTTCCGGATCCTTTGGCACGTCCCTTGCTCCAATATTCTTTTGAACAGGAAAGAAATCACGGTGAACGGGAATTTGCGATGAGACACGTCGCTCGGAAAATTCTGATCTCCCTCCTGGTGATCCTGCCGTTTTCCCTCTGCTGGGTCACCACGATGGCCGTCCCCGCCTACAGGATCCATCCGGATAATCCGCCAGATATCGGCTCTCCAGTCGAATCGGAGACGTCCGGTACGGAAGCCACCGCCCTGGTTCTCCTGGGCGCGGGAATATTGAGCCTGGCCATCCGGGGTCGAAATCAATGCCGCAGGACGCCGGCCGTATCCATGAAATCGTTGTAACGCCTGCCGAATCGGCTCGCTTTCGACTTCCGACCAGATGAATTCCGGT
>JAGGAJ010000012.1 GCA_017889845.1 Deltaproteobacteria bacterium | reverse complement strand
GCGGTCGGGTGGCACGCGGAGGGTGCCCGGGTCACGGCGTCATTGCTGTACGTGCGGAGCGGACGCCTCACCGACGCGCATCATCGCCACTTCCGGTGGGACGGGGAAGACGGGGAGGCGCTGGCGTCGTTCCTCCTGCAGCACTACGCGGAGGGAGCGTTCTTCCCCCGGGAGATCCTGCTGCCGTTCCCTCTCGCCGACCGCCCGGCCCTCGCCGCGGCGCTCTCCGAGCGGGCGGGACGGAGAGTGATTCTCCGCGCGCCGGAGAAAGGAGAGCGGGCCCGCCTGGCGGAGCTGGCACGGAAGAACGCGGCGGAAGGCGCGAGGATGCACCGGGAGAGGGAGGAGGCCTACGGGAGGCTCTCGGAGCGGATGGCGGCCCTGTTCTCCCTTCCGCGGCCGCCGGTGCGGGTCGAGGGTTTCGACATCTCCAGCATCTCGGGGGAGGAGCCCGCGGGCTCCATGGTGGTGTTCCTCGAGGGGAGGCCGGCGAAGAAGTGGTACCGGAAATTTTCCGTGCGCGGCGTCCCGGGGCAGGACGACTTCGCCATGATGGAGGAGGTGGTGCGGCGCCGGTTCGGTCACGACGAGGATTTCGGGGGCCCCCCCGACCTCGTTCTGGTCGACGGCGGCAAGGGGCAGCTGTCATCCGCCCTGGCGGCCCTGCGCGCCGCCGGGCGGGAAGCGGTCCCGGCGGTGTCCCTCGCCAAGGAACGGGTACGCGGCGGGGAGAAGGTGTTCCGCGAACGGATCTTCGTGCCGGGCCGCAAGAACCCGCTCCACCTTCCGGGAAACGACCCGGTGCTCCACCTCCTGATGCGGGTCCGGGACGAGGCGCACCGGTTCGCCGTGACGTTCCACCGCGCCCGCCGTACACGTAAGGCCTTCGGAACAAACCCCGCAAAGACATAGCGCGCCGTCGGGTACGGCTATTGCCAGTGTTTTCCCCATGGATCACCCGTTCCGTGGGCTGGGCGGCCTCTACCTCCTTCTGGTTTCGTTCCTCGCCGGGGTGTTTCTGGGCCTCCTGTGCGGCGCGGCGGCCGGTGCTGCGGGGGGATTCCTCCTCCTTGCCTCCACACTCCTCCTCTTCCTCCGCGCGCGAGCGCTCCCCGTGGCGTGTGCGGTCGTGGCCCTGTGCGGGGTTCTCACCGCCCGGAGGATCCCCCTGCTCGCACCGGAGACGGTACTCCCGTACATCGGGGTGGATATCGTGGTGGAGGGGAGGGTGCCGGAGGTCCGTGCCGCCGACGGCGGCTGGTCCGGCGTGGTGGAGGAGGCGGTGGTATCACTGCCGGGAACGGGCGCCTCGTTGCGTCCGGGGAACCTCCTCCTGCACGTCCGGAACCCGGAGACTGCGGTTTCGTTCCCGTCCCGGATGAGGGCGATGGGGCGTCTCCACGCCGTTCGCGGATCCGGGAATCCCGGGGAGATCCCCAGGGAACTCACGGCGATGGCTGCGGGCGCACAATACCTCTTCGCCGCGGACGCGGCGAAGGCGGTCTTTCTCCGGCCGGCGCGGGGGGAGCGCCGGATCCTCGACGGATTTGCACGAGCGCGGAGGGAAACGGGAGCGTGGGTGAGGCGGCACGCCGGGGAGTCGACCGGCGCTCTCTACCTGCTCTCACTCGCCACCGGGGAGGTTCCTCCGTACTCCCACCCGATGGTTGAGCTCCTGAGGAAGACCGGACTGGCCCACCTCCTTGCCATATCCGGGATCAACGTCGCGGTGTTCCATGTTCTCGCGGTCTGTTGTATCCGACTGGGCATCTGGATCCTCCGCAGGCGGCACGGCACGCCCGACCTGAACCGCCTTCCTCCCTTGTTGTCCCTCCCGGCATGCTGGGCTTACGTCCTCCTGGCGGGGGCGCCGACGCCCGCGGTGCGGTCGGCCGGGATGATCACCCTGTCCGTCGTCGCGTGGAACCGCCTGGGGACACGGGCGCCGGGATTCGCATGGTCCGTCATGTTCTGCATCACCCTGGCAGCCTCGCCGCTGGAGCTGTTCTCCGCTTCCTTTCTCCTGTCCTACGGGGCCACCTTCCACCTGATCGCCAACGGCGCCATCCCCATGAATGGAGATACAGGGGGAGAGACCGCAGGATGGAGGAGGAAGGCCGCGAGATGGGGCACCATGGCGTTGCGGGCCTCTGCCGTCGCATTCCTCGGCACCCTTCCGGTGTCGGGGGCGTTCTTCCAGGCCGTGCCCGCCGGGGCGATCCTCTGGAACGTGCTGTTCGGGCCGGTCCTCGGTGCGGCCGGCGTCGCGGGCGCCTCGCTGGCCGTGGCGGGGGGCGTATTCGGCTGGGACTTCCTGGGGCCCCCGGTGCGCCTCGCCTCCGCAGGGTTGACGTCGGCCCTGTCGCTGCTGGATGCCCTGTCCGGATCCGGCGCGGGATACTTCGCGATCCCACCGCCGGGTCCTTTCGCAACGGCGGTCTGCTCGGCGGCCGGGATCGCAGGCACGATCCGGATGCTCCGCCGGGGGATGCGCCCGTGGGCGGCCGCCGCGGGATCCTCCGCCCTGTTCCTCCTGTGGGCGCACCTCCCCCTGATCGCACTGCCGGCTCCCGGGTTCACCTTCACCGCCATCAACGTCGGCAGGGGAGCGTCGCACCTGGCGACGTTCCCGGACGGGAGGAGGATGCTGGTCGACTGCGGGAGTGCGATGCGGGGGGACGCCGGTGGGCGGTCGGTGGTGCCGTTCCTGCGACGGAGCGGGGCCCGGCGGATCGACGTACTCGTCCTGACGCACCCCCACGAGGACCATTACGGCGGGGCGGAGGCGGTCCTCTCCTCCTTCGACGTCGGAGAAATATGGGTCCCGGCTGGAATTCCGCGGGAGGAGTTCGGTCCGGCCGTTTCGGGCTTTGCGGGGACCGTGCGTCCCGTACGGTCGGGGGACGCCGCGCTGTTCGGGGGGGTCGCGGTCCTCGCACGGGCACCGAAGGAACGTGCGGAGGGAAAAACCAACGACCGGGGGATCGTGCTGGAGTTCCGGTTTGGTATCCTGTCATTATGGTTGCCGGGGGATCTGGAGGGCGGTCCGTCCTCGTGGGGCCGGCCGGCCCCGGAAGCCGGGACCTTCAGGGTCCTCTTCCTGCCGCACCACGGGTCGCCGGGCGCGTCGCCCTCGGAGTGGGTCGCCTTCTGCCGGCCCGCCGCCACGGTTTCCCAAAATGGCGATTGTTTTGCCGGAGGAAATCTGGTACCTTCGGGACAGCGTTTCTTGTTGGAAAACGGTGCATTTACCGTTCGTTCCGACGGGAAGGGCGCGACGTTCGAACAGGGAAGCCTCCCCGGATTCATCCGGTTCCTGTGGAGGCTCACGTGAGGAACCTTCGCCCGATGACCAACATGTTCCGGACACGGACCGGAAAATGACCCAGCGCGTCCTGATCCTGTGCCCGGATGCCACCGGCATCGAGGGGATGGTGAAGGTCCCCTCCCTCCAGGGCGTGCACTTCTCCTTCCTTCCCGACTGGCAGAGCGGCTCCACGGCGCTTCGCAAGGAAAATTTCGCGGCGATCGTAGCGCAGAAGCAATCGAAAAAGCAGGGGGCGGAGGCGTTCGTCACAGAGATACTCGACCTCGCCCCCAAGACGCCCCTGATGCTCATCCTTCCGCGGCGCGAAGGGCCGTCGGTCCTGGAAGCGCTCAAGGGGGGCGCTTCGGAGGTCCTGTTCGAGGAAAATCTTTCCGAGGCGCTGGTTCCGTGCCTGGAGAAATACCTGTATTCCGGCTACGGGCTCCTCCGGCGGCACTCCCTGGACGAGTTGTTCGACTTCTGCATCCCCGTCATCACCACCACGGAGATGGCACTCCTCTCGGTCACCATCCTGGAGAAGCTGAGGGAGGCGCTGGGCGCCACGTGCGGCGTCCTCTTCCGGGAGGGGGGGGAAGGGATCGTCCCGTACCAGGTACAGGCGTCGATCGGCTTCCCGGACGATGCGGCGGCCGCCGCCTTCCTGCGGCGGTTCGGGGGCCCCCTCGTGCGGCGGTCCGGGGCGGTCCCCGTCACGTTCCCTGCGGACGAGCTGGAGGGGGATGCGCCGGGGGGAAGATGGCCACTCGACCAGAGCCGCGTGCTGTTCACCCTCCGTTTCGACCTCTCGCCGGGCTCCCGGATCTTCGCCATGATGGGGCTCCGGGGAACGCCGGAGGGGGCGGCGCTGAACAGTCCGTTGTTGAACTTCTTCCACCGGCAGGCGCGCCTGTCGCTCATCAATTCCGAACGGAACGCCCAGGCGCAGAGCCTGATCTACATCGACGACCTCACCAAGCTCTATAACAGCCGGTACCTCAACGTGGTGCTCGACCGGGAGATGAAGAGGTCCGAACGGTACCGGAATTTCTTCTCCGTCCTCTTCATGGACGTGGACTTCTTCAAGCGGGTGAACGACGCGCACGGACACCTGGTGGGCAGCCGGGTCCTGGTCGAGGTGGGCTCCATGCTCCGGTCCTGCGTGCGGGAGACCGACACCGTCGTCCGGTACGGAGGGGACGAGTTCGTGGTGCTCCTCGTGGAGACCAACGCCGAGGAGGCGAGGCTCGTGGCGGAGCGGATGCGGCTGGGCGTGGAGTCGGGGCGGTTCGTCGCAGAGCTCGGCCTCGACATCCGGCTGACGATCTCCATCGGCATCGCCGCGTTTCCGGAACACGCCAACACCAAGCAGCACCTTCTGAACCTCGCGGACCAGGCGATGTACCGGGGGAAGGAATCGAGCCGGAACGTCGTCTACCTCGCCACCCCGCAGAACGTAACATGACATTGGCGAGCGTCCGGGGGATGAAGGACATCCTCCCCCCCGAGTCCGCGCGGTTCACGGCCCTGGAGGCGGCGTTTCGCTCCCACGCCGGGCGTTTCGGCTTCCGGGAGGTCCGTACGCCCGTCCTGGAGAGAACCGAGCTGTTCGCCCGCGCGGTCGGAGAGTCCACCGACATCGTGGAGAAGGAGATGTACACCTTCACGGACCGCTCCGGGGAGAGCCTGACGGCCCGACCCGAGGGTACCGCCCCGGTGGTCCGTGCCCTCCTCTCGAACCGGGCGGCCACGGGGGAGTGGCCGGTGCGGCTCTATTACATCGGTCCGATGTTCCGCCACGAACGCCCGCAGAAGGGGCGCCTCCGGCAGTTCCACCAGTTCGGGGCGGAGCTCTTCGGGACCGACGCCCCGTACGCGGACGCGGAAGTGATCGCCTTCCTCCACGGGTTCCTCCGGGAGTCCGGGCTCGGCGGCGTTTCCCTCGAGATCAACTCCCTCGGCGATCCTTCGTGTCGGCCCGCATACAACGAGCGGCTTTCGGCATTCCTCGCCGCCCGGGAGGGGGAGCTGTGCGACGACTGCCGCCGCCGCCGGGACCGGAACCCGCTGCGTGCCCTCGACTGCAAGTCCGAGAGGTGCGTGAAGGCCACGGCGGACGCGCCTTCCGTGCTCGACGCCCTGTGCGGCCCCTGCCGGGAGCACTTCGCCGCCGTGGAGGCGGCCCTCTCCCTGGCGGGCATCCCCTTCGCGCGGAACTCCCGGATGGTCCGGGGCCTCGACTATTACCGGCGAACCACATTCGAGTTCGTCATCCCGGGCATGGGCGCGCAGAACACGGTGGCGGCCGGCGGGCGATACGACGGCCTCGCGGAACTGATCGGCGGGAAGGAGCGTGTCCCGGCGATCGGCTTCGCCATCGGGGTGGAGAGGCTCCTGATGCTCCTGGGGGATGGCGCCGGGCCCGAACCGGCCGTCGACGTGTACCTCGCGACGTCCGGCCCGTCCCTGCTGGCGGAGGCATTCCGCTGGAAGCTTTCGCTCCTCGGGAAGGGGATCCGCGCCGAAGCGGACTACGACGGGCGCAGCCTGAAGAGCCAGTTCCGGAGGGCCGACCGTTCCGGGGCGAAGGTGGTCGTCGTCCTCGGGGAGGAAGAGGCCCGGCGCGGCGCGGTGGTGTATCGCGACATGGCGCGGGGCACGCAGGAGGAGATCCCGATGGACGAGGCGGTGCGGCGGCTGCTCCGCAGTGAAAAGGAGGGATGACGTTGGACGCGTTTCTGCCGGAACACAAGCGCACGATCTATTGCGGCCAGGTCCGCACGGAGCACATCGGGAAGGAGGTCGTCCTCTGCGGCTGGGTCCACCGGCGGAGGGACCACGGGGGCCTGGTGTTCGTCGACCTGCGGGACCGCGAGGGACTGGTGCAGGTCGTCATCAACCCGGAAGGGTCGGCGGACGCGCACGCCAAGGCCGACGAGATCCGGGTGGAGTACGTCCTCTCGGTCCGCGGGGCGGTCCGACGCCGTCCGGCGGGGACGGAGAACCGGAACATGCCGACCGGGGAGGTCGAGGTGGCGGCCGCCTCCCTGGCCGTCCTGAACGAATCGAAGCCGGTGCCGTTCTCCCTCGAGGACGACACGGACGTGGCGGAGAACGTACGCCTCAAGTACCGGTACCTGGACCTGCGGCGGCCGACGATCCAGGCCATGTTCATGAAGCGCGCCCGGCTCGCCCGCTCCGTGCGGGAATATTTCTTTGAGAACGGATTCCTCGAGGTGGAGACGCCGGTGCTCACCAAGAGCACCCCGGAGGGTGCGAGGGACTACCTCGTGCCTTCCCGCGTGAACGCCGGGATGTTCTACGCCCTGCCGCAGTCCCCGCAGCTGTTCAAGCAGATCCTGATGATCGCGGGGTACGACCGGTACGCCCAGATCGTGAAGTGCTTCCGGGACGAGGACCTGCGGGCGGACCGGCAGCCGGAGTTTACGCAGATCGACGTGGAGATGTCGTTCGTCGACCGGGAGGACATCTTCGCCACAATGGAGGGGTTGATGGCGCGCGTCTTCCGGGACGTCCTCGGCGTCGCGGTCGCCACCCCGGTCCCCCGGATGAGCTACCGGGAGGCGATGGACCGGTTCGGCGTGGACAAGCCGGACACCCGGTTCGGCCTCGAGATCACCGACCACACCGGCCTCCTGGCGGGGACGGAGTTCCGCGTCTTCCGGGAAGCCGCGGCGAAGGGCGGGGTCATCCGCGGGATCACGGCGCCGGGACTTGCAGACGCGAGCCGTTCGGAGATCGCCGCCCTCGAGGAGGTCGTGAAGATCGGCGGCGCCGCGGGCCTCGCCTCGTTCAAGGTGACCGGCGCGGGGGTCACTTCGTCCCTCGGGAAGTTCTTCACCGTCCCGCAGCTGGATGCGCTGCGGGTTGCCGCCGGGGCGAAACCGGGCGACCTCATCCTGGTCGTCGCGGACGCGTTCGACGTCGCCTGCGCCTCCCTGGGCCGCCTCCGGCTGCACCTCGGCGAGAAGCTCGGGATGATCGACAAGTCCCTGTACCACCTCCTCTGGGTGACCGACTTCCCGCTACTGGAATGGGACAGGGAGGAGAAGCGGTGGGCGGCGATGCACCATCCCTTCACCGCGCCGCTGGACGAGGATCTCCCCCTCCTCGACACGGATCCGGGAAAGGCGCGCGCCAAGGCATACGACATGGTGCTGAACGGTTCGGAGATCGGCGGGGGAAGCATCCGGATCCACCGGAAGGACGTGCAGTCGAAGATGTTCGGGCTGCTCGACATCGAGCCCGAGGCGGCTCGGGCGAAGTTCGGGTTCCTGCTCGAGGCCCTCGAGTTCGGCGCTCCCCCGCACGGCGGGATCGCCTTCGGCCTCGACCGGCTGGCGATGCTCTTCTCGGGGGCGAAGTCGCTCCGGGACGTCATCGCCTTCCCGAAGACGCAGAAGGCGACGTGCCTGATGACCGACGCCCCCTCCCCCGTGGACGCGAAGCAGTTACGGGAGCTCTCGATCCGGGTGACGGCCCCGGAGAAGAAATAGGAAGGGGGGCGTTTCCGCCCCCCTTACACCGTTCCCTTCCGCCTTGCACTACTTCTGGAGCATGATGTCGCCGCGGCGGTTCTTCTGCCAGCACTCCTCGTTGTGATCCGTGCAGATCGGCTTTTCCTTCCCGTAGCTGACCGTGGTGACGCGGTTCCCGTCGATGCCCAGCCCCACCAGGTATTTCTTGGCGGACGTGGCGCGGCGGTCTCCGAGGGCCATGTTGTACTCCGAGGTGCCCCGCTCGTCGCAGTTCCCCTGGACCTGGATCTTCGCGTCCTTGTTCTTCTTCAGGTAGTCCGCCGTCTTCTGGAGCGCGGGCTTCGCGTCCTCGCGGATGAAGGACTTGTCGAAGTCGAAGTAGACCGGATCCAGGGCCGCCTTCTCCTCTACGGCTGGCGCGGGGGCCGGTGGCGGTGGCGCCGGGACCGGTGGTTCTGGTGACGGTGGCGCGGACGGCGGCGGTTCTGCGGGCTTCCTTTTCGCTACGCAATCCTTGGTCGCCTTGAGAAGGGCCTCGGCTGCCGCCTCGGCCTCCTTCGTGGCTTCCTCCCCGTGCTCCTTCCCCCAGGCCTCCTCGAACTCGTGCCGCGCGTGCGCCAGTTCCACAACAGCCTTTGCATGAAGTTTCGGGTCCAGGCACTCCGGGGGGCCGATACGCTCCGCCTCGGCGATCTTCGCCGAGATGGCGGCGAGGCGGTCCTGCTCGCTCTTGGTCAACGCCCGCTTGCCGCAGCCGGCGGCGAGACCGACCGCGAGGACGAGGATGCCGACAAGGAAGAGTTTATAGTTTCTCATTTCGCACCTCCCCCGGCTTTCTGGAGAGCAGCCTTGGAAAGTTGCTCCGATTTCTCGGCCCACTCCCGGGCGATCTCCCGGTCGCCTTCCTGGACCTCGTGCTCCGCCTTCTTGAGGTACTCGGCCGCCATGTAGTAATCGGCGGGCGCCTTGGTTTCCGCGCCGGCGGCTTTCGCCTTGGCCAGCGACTCCTGCGCGAGTGTCACCTTGTTCGCCGTGCTGGCATGCCCGAGAAATTTCCCGCAGCCGGCGACGAGCGCGACGCACGCGAGCAGGACTAGGAACTTGATCATGGCCGACTTCATCGTTGCTTCCTCCTCCTTTTTGATGTGGGGCCATCGTCGGATGGTGCCCCGCATGGCACCGGATCGATCCGTGCCGGTTTCTGCTTCGGGTACGAACATACTATAATTGTAGGAAATATCCTATAGTAGTTTCGTGCTCCCGAAGGAATTCCTGCAGCCGGGATCCGTCGCCGTCATCGGGGCTTCCCGGAACCCGGAAAAGGTCGGGTTCGGCGTCTTCGCGAACCTCGTGCAGGCGGGATTCCCCGGACCGGTATACGGGGTGAACCCATCCGGCGGGGAACTCCTCGGCCACGCCCTGTACCCCTCCATCGACGCGATCCCGGGTCCCGTGGACCTCGGCGTGTTCGTGGTCCCGCCGAAAGCGATCCTGGAGGGGATTCCCGCCCTCGCCCGCAAGGGAATGAAGGCGGCAATCGCCATCTCCGCCGGCTTCAAGGAAGTGGGGGGGGAGGGGATCGCCCTTGAGAGGGACCTGATAGAGGCCGCGACGGCGGCCGGCATCCGCGTCCTGGGCCCGAACTGCCTCGGATTGATCAACACCCACGCCTCCCTGAATGCCTCCTTCTCCCGCGGCACCCCCCCGAAGGGGGCGATCTCCTTCTTCTCCCAGTCGGGTGCCCTGTGCACCGCCGTCCTCGACTGGGCGATCGGGGAAAACGTCGGCTTCTCGAAATTCGTCAGCCTCGGGAACAAGGCCGACGTCTCGGAGTCGGACGTCATGGAATACCTCGCCGACGATCCGGACACGCGGGTGATCCTCGGGTACGTGGAGAGCATCGACGACGGCCGCCGGTTCCTGCGCGTCGCAAGGGACGTGACGCGGCACAAACCGGTGGTACTGGTCAAGGCGGGGTCGACCGCCGCCGGGGCGCGGGCCGCCTCCTCACACACGGGGAGCCTGGCGGGGTCCGACCGGGCCTACTCCGCGGCGTTCCGGCAGGGGGGGATCCTGCGGGCCGGAACGATGGAGGAGCTCTTCGACCTGGCACTGGGCTTCGCGATGCAGCCGGTCCCTTCCGGCGATCGCCTCCTCATCCTGACGAACGCCGGGGGGCCGGGGATCCTGGCGGCCGACATGGCGGAGAGGCTGGGGATACCGCTCGCAGAGATCCGGGGGGAACTCCGCGAGAAGCTGCTGCCCAGGCTTCCGTCCACCGCCAGCCTCGCCAATCCCGTGGACGTCATCGGCGACGCCCGGGCGAACCGGTACCGGGAGGCGCTCGCGGCGATCCGGGACGAGCCGTCGGTGGACATCGTCCTGGTGCTGCTCACGCCCCAGGCGATGACGGAGGCCGAGGAAACCGCGCGGGCCACCGTTTCCGTCCTCGCCGGGAGCGGGAAGACCGTGTTCGCCTCCTTCCTGGGGGAGGCGACGGTCGGGGAGTCGCGGCGGATCCTCTCCGCCGGCGGGGTGCCGAACTACCCGGTGCCGGAGCGCGCGGTCCAGGCGGTCCACGGCATGATCCGGTACGCCCGCCTCCGTCCGGAGGGACCGGGAAGGGAGGCGGAAACACCGGGCGCCCGGCCGCCCGTGGCGGAACGCTCCATCCGTTCCGCACTCGACGCGGGCCGCCGGACGCTGGGGGAGGAGGAAGCCCGGGAAATCCTCGAAGCGTACGGCTTCGCTTTCCCCGGGCACGCCTTCGCCGACACGAGCCGCGCCGCCGCGGACGCATTCCGGGCGCTGGGCTCCGGGAAAGCGGTGATGAAGATCGTCTCGCCCGGCATCCTGCACAAGACCGACGTGGGGGGCGTCCGCCTGTCCCTGTCTTCCGAGGAGGAAATCGCCCGGGCGTTCGTCGAGATCACCTCCGCCGTCCGCCGGAGGGCGCCCTCGGCGTGGATCGCCGGGGTTTCGGTGCAGGAGATGGTGGAGGGGGGGCGGGAGGTCATCCTGGGGATGAGCCGGGACCCGCAGTTCGGCCCGCTGCTCATGTTCGGGATGGGGGGGATCCACGTGGAGGTGCTGAAGGACGTCTCGTTCCGCGTGGCGCCCCTGTCGAGGCGGGACGCGGAGGAGATGGTGCGGGACATCCGCTCGTACCCCCTCCTGGCCTCCTTCCGGGGGAACGAGCCCGCGGACGAGGAAGCCGTCGTGGAGGCGCTCCTCCGGGTGTCGCGCCTCGCGATCGATTTTCCGGAGATCCAGGAACTCGACATCAACCCCTTGCTGGTGCTGCAAAGGGGCAGGGGCGTCCGGGCGATCGACTGCCGGATGACCATCGCGGAGGGACCATGAAGCTGTACATCGCGTCCACGACTTCGTTCGCGGGGAAGACCCTCCTCGCCCTCGCTCTCGGGAAGATCTGGGGGGAGAAGGGGGTCCGGATCGGGTACGTGAAGCCGCTGGGGAAGATCCCGGTGACGGAGGGGGGGATGCTGGTCGACGAGGACGCATCGTTCCTGGCGCGGGAACTCTCCCTGGGGGGCCCCCCGGAGGCGGCATGTCCCGTGGTGATCACCCAGGACCTGGTGATGGCGGCCTATCGGGGCGAGGACCTCAAGCTCCGGGGGAGAATCTCCGCGGCGGTCCACGACGCGGAGGCGCGCTCGGAGGTGCTTCTTCTCGGGGGGACCGCGAACCTCCGGGACGGCGCGTTCCTGGGCTTGTCGCCCCTGGAACTGATCGTGAACTACGATTGCCGCGTGGTCCTGCTCGACCGGTTCGAGGGGGAGAAGTCGATGGACCAGGTCCTCTGGGCCGCAGGAGCCCTCGGCCCGCGGCTCCTCGGGGTGGTCTTCAACCGCGTGGCGGCAGCCCAGGCCCCTTTCGTACGCGGAACCGTCGTCCCGTTCCTTGCCGCAAGGGGGATCCGGGTACTCGGGGCGGTGCCGTCGGACCCCCTGCTGGACAGCGTCAGCGTGGGGGCGCTCGCGGCGTCGCTGTCGGCGTCGGTCGTCGCCGGAGGCGAGGCCGCGGGCGGAGCGATGATCGAGCGGTTCTGCGTCGGGGCGATGGACGTGGAGCACGCGCTGCGGGTGTTCCGGGGGATCCCGCGGAAGGCGGTGGTGACCGGCGGGCATCGCACGGACATCCAGCTTGCGGCGCTGGAAACGGATACGGTGTGCCTCGTGCTGACCGGCGGCGTCTCGCCGAACGAGATCATCCTGGCCCGGGCGCGGGAGAGGGGGGTGGCCATCCTCACCGTCCCGGAGGACACGATGGCCGCTGTGGAACGGTTCGAGCGCCTGCTGGGACGCATCCGGATCCGGGAACCGGAAAAGATCCGCAGGGGCGTGGACCTCGTCCGGCGCGCGGTGTCGACCGATGTCCTGCTGGAACTCTGCACGAAACCGTAAATACCCCGCGCGGCACGCGGGGGACGCCCGGGAGGGGTGGGAAACGGGGAGAAATCCCCGGTTTTCCCTTGACATCATCAGGGCCTTTGTATACCGTATGCGTGGTTTGGGGGGTCCCTCCCCATTCAGCCTGCAAAACCCCATGTTTTCCCCCCGATGGAGGAATCGATGGCCCGGTCCAGGAACTTGGTTCCGCTCAAACGGGGGAACCGGCGGCATTCCCCCCGGGGAGGAGCCTGATGGGCCGCAAAAAGGTCACGGTAATCGGCGCCGGGAACGTCGGCGCCACCACCGCACAGCGGCTGGCGGAGAAAGACTTCTGCGACGTTGTGCTGGTGGACATCGTGGAGGGGATGCCGCAGGGGAAGGCGCTCGACCTCATGCAGTCCGGGCCGGTCTACGGGTACGACAGCAAGGTGACCGGAACCAACGGGTACGAGGACACCGCCGGATCCGACATCATCGTCATCACCTCCGGTCTCGCCCGCAAGCCGGGCATGAGCCGGGACGACCTGCTGAAGGTCAACGCCGGGATCGTCAAGGACGTGACCCTCAAGTCGATCGCAAGGTCCCCCGGCGCGATGATCATCGTCGTCTCGAACCCCCTGGACGCCATGACGTACGTGGCGCACAAGCACAGCCGGCTTCCCGCGAACAAGGTCATGGGGATGGCGGGCATACTCGATTCCGCGCGCTTCCGGGCCTTCCTCGCGATGGAGCTCGGCGTCTCCGTGCGGGACATCACCGCCTTCGTCCTCGGCGGGCACGGCGACACCATGGTCCCTTCCACGAAGTACACCACCGTGGCGGGGATCCCGGTGGAGGAGCTTATCCCCCGGGACCGCCTGGCCCAGATCGTGGAGCGCACCGCGAAGGGCGGCGCCGAGATCGTCTCCCTGCTGAAGACCGGCTCGGCGTATTACGCTCCGTCGGCCGCGACCGTCCAGATGTGCGAATCGATCGTGCTGGACAAGAAGATGATCCTGCCCTGCGCCGTCCTGTCCCAGGGGAGGTACGACGGGTGCGACGGGCTGTTCGTCGGCCTGCCCGCCAAGCTGGGAGCCAACGGCGTGGAGGAGGTGGTCCGGTTTCCGCTTTCCGGGACCGAGGCGGAGGCTCTCAAGCGGTCGGCGGCGGCGGTCCGGGAACTCTGCGAGGCGGTGGACCGGCTGGGGTTCTGAACCCGGCGCCGGATGTCGTCCATCGAAGGCCGGAAGGCGCCCGGGAGACCGGGCGAGGCAGCTGAGCGCGAAGGGGGGACCCCGCGGTCCCCCCTTCACCCGTTCAGGGACGGCGTTCCAGCGCCGGACCGGATCGACCACAAACCAACCGGGAGGGACCGGAGGACATGAACATCCACGAGTATCAGGCCAAAGCCGTGCTGTCCAGGTACGGCGTGGCCGTTCCCAAGGGGAAGGTGGCGGACACCCCGCAGGAGGCGGAGGACATCGCGAAGGAGTTCGGGACCGCCGTCGTCGTCAAGGCCCAGATCCACGCGGGCGGCCGCGGCAAGGGCGGCGGGGTGAAGTTCGCCAAGACCCACGACGAGGCGCGGGAGTACGCGAAGCAGATCATCGGGATGAACCTGGTGACCCATCAGACGGGGCCCCAGGGGAAGAAGGTCAAGCGCGTCCTCGTGGAGCAGGCCGGGAAGATCAAGAGGGAGCTCTACCTCGGCATGGTCATCGACCGGGCCGTCTCCAGGGTCGTCATGATGGCGTCCACGGAGGGCGGGATGGAGATCGAAACCGTGGCCGCGAAGACCCCGGAGAAGATCCTGAAGGAGTGGGTCGACCCGGCGGTGGGGCTCCTGCCCTTCCAGGCCCGCAAGCTCGCCTTCGGGCTGGGCATTCCCGCGGAGCTGACGGGGAAGGCGGTGAAGTTCATGACCGCCCTGTACAGCGCCTTCGTCGACACGGACTGCTCCCTGGCGGAGATCAACCCCCTCGTCCTGACAGAGGACGGCGACATCGTCGCGCTGGACGCGAAGATGAACTTCGACGGGAACGGCCTGTTCCGGCACAAGGACATCCAGGCGCTGCGGGACTTCGACGAGGAGGACCCCACGGAGACCGAGGCGTCCAAGTTCGACCTCACCTACATCAGCCTCGACGGGAACATCGGGTGCATGGTGAACGGCGCGGGGCTGGCGATGGCCACCATGGACATGATCAAGCATTGCGGCGGGAACCCCGCGAACTTCCTCGACGTGGGCGGCGGCGCGAACGCGGAACAGGTGACCAACGCCTTCCGGCTCATCCTTTCCGACCCCAAGGTGAAGGCGATCCTGGTGAACATCTTCGGGGGCATCATGCGGTGCGACGTCATCGCCGAGGGCGTGGTGGCGGCGGCGAAGACCCTGGGGCTCTCCGTTCCCCTGGTCGTCCGGCTCGAGGGGACGAACGTGGAGAAGGGGAAGGAGATCCTCGCGGCATCGAAGCTGAACATCATTTCCGCGACCGACATGGCGGATGCGGCGAAGAAGGTCGTCGCCGCAGCCGGTCCGGCGAAGTGAGGGGGGCGTAACCGATGAGCATCTACATCGACAAGAACACCAAGGTCCTGGTCCAGGGAATCACCGGCTCGGTAGGGGCCTTCCACACCAAGCAGATGCTGGAGTACGGCACGAAGATCGTGGGGGGCGTGACCCCGGGGAAGTCGGGCTCCCGGGTGGAGGGGGTCCCCGTCTTCAACACCGTCGTGGAGGCGGTGAAGGCAACCGGCGCCAACGCATCGGTCATCTACGTTCCGCCCGCCTTCGCGGCGGACGCCATCTGCGAGGGATTCGACGCGGGGCTCGACGTCGTCGTCTGCATAACGGAGGGGATCCCGATCCTCGACATGGTGAGGGTGAAGCGCTTCATGGAGGGGAAGAGGACGCGGCTGGTGGGCCCGAACTGCCCCGGCGTCATCACACCCGGGGAGTGCAAGATCGGCATCATGCCCGGGTACATCCACAAGCCCGGGACGATCGGCATCGTCTCCAAGTCCGGAACCCTGACCTACGAGGCGGTCCACCAGGTCTCTGTGCTGGGCATGGGCCAGTCCACCTGCGTAGGGATCGGCGGCGACCCGATCAACGGGACGAACTTCATCGACGTCCTCTCCGCCTTCGAGGCGGACCCGAAGACCGAGGCGGTCATCATGATCGGCGAGATCGGCGGGACGGCGGAGGAGGAGGCGGCGGCCTTCGTGAAGGCGAAGATGACCAAGCCCGTCGTGGGGTTCGTGGCGGGTCAGACCGCCCCCAAGGGGAAGCGGATGGGCCACGCGGGCGCCATCATCTCCGGCGGGAAGGGGACGGCCGCGGAGAAGATCGAGGCGTTCAAGGCCGCGGGGATCAGCGTGTCCGAGACCCCCGCCGACATGGGGAAGACCCTGGTGCGGCGGCTCGGCAGGAAGGTCAACTGACAGGAAGGTCAACCAACCGGAAGGGAAAGGGAGCGATGGCGAAGGGACAGGCGGTAGAGAAGATCGAGGCGACGGAAAATCCGAAGGTCAAGATCAGCATCATTCCCAGGTACTGCAAGGGGTGCGAGATCTGCGTCAAGCTGTGCCCCACCCAGGTGCTGGGGATGGAGATGTTCAAGGTGAAGGTGGTCGACATCGACAAGTGCACGATCTGCATGGCGTGCGAGCTGCGGTGCCCCGACTTCGCCATCTTCGTCGAGAAGAAATAGGTCCCCATACGAACCGGACAAAGGAGAAGACAGGTGGGTCAGATCAAGCTGCTCCAGGGTAACGAGGCGTGCTCGGAAGGCGCCCTCTACGCGGGGTGCAACTTCTTCGCCGGCTACCCGATCACCCCGTCGACCGAGGTGGCGGAGTATCTGGCGAGGCGCCTTCCGCTGATCGGCGGGGCGTTCCTGCAGATGGAGGACGAGATCGCCGCGATGGCCGCGGTGATCGGCGGTGCATTGGCGGGCTGCAAGACCCTCACGGCCACCTCCGGCCCCGGGTTCTCGCTCAAGCAGGAGAACATGGGATTCGCGATGCTGACGGAGGTCCCGTGCGTGATCGTCAACGTGATGCGCGGCGGGCCGTCGACCGGCGTACCGACCGGCCCCGGCCAGAGCGACATCATGCAGTGCAAGTGGGGGACGCACGGCGATCACCCGGTCATCTGCCTCACCCCCGCCTACGTCCAGGAGATCTTCACCGAGACGGTGCGGGCCTTCAACCTCTCGGAGAAGTACCGCACCCCCGTGATCATCGCCTTCGACGAGATCGTGGGGCACATGCGGGAGCGGATCGAGATCCCCGACAAGGGGGTCCTGCCGGTGGTGGACCGGACGAAGCCGACCTGCCCGCCCTCCGAGTACCTTCCGTACGACGACAGCAAGGGCGACGTGCCGGCGATGGCGAACTTCTTCGAAGGGTACCGGTACCACGTCACGGGCCTGAACCACGGCACCGACGGGTTCCCGGTGAACGCCTCCCCGCGGATCCATACCGACGAACTGCGCCTGATGCGGAAGGTCGAGGCCAACAAGGCGGAGATCATAAAGTACGAGGAGTACCTGCTCGCCGACGCCGAGGTGGCGGTCTTCGCATACGGCGTCTCGGGGCGCTCGGCCAAGACGGCCGTCGAGCAGGCCCGCGCGGAAGGGATCAAGGCCGGCCTGTTCCGCCCCCTGACCATCTGGCCCTTCCCGGAGCAAGAGGTCGCGGCGCTTTCCGCCCGCGTCAGGGGGATCGTAGTCCCGGAGCTCTCCCTGGGCCAGATCATCTTCGAGGTGGACCGGTGCGCGAAGGGGCGTTGCAAGATCGAGGGGATCTACCGCGTGGACGGCGACCCGATCACCCCGGCGCAGATCCTGGCCAAGGTAAAGGAGGTCAAGTAGATGGCGTTCAACTACGATCAGTACATCCGGGGCGGGAAGCTGCCCCACATCTGGTGCCCGGGCTGCACCTACGGGATCGTCTTCAAGTCGATCCTGCGGGTCATCGACTCCATGAAGTTGAACCGGGACGACATCGCAATGGTGTCCGGGATCGGCTGCGCGTCCCGGCTTCCCGGCTACGTCGACTTCAACACCCTCCACACCACCCACGGCCGGGCATTGGCCTTCGCCACGGGGCTGAAGATGGCGAAGCCCGACAAGCACGTCATGGTGGTCAGCGGCGACGGCGACGCAACCGCAATCGGCGGGAACCACTTCATCCACGCCTGCCGACGGAACATCGACATCACCGTGATGGTGTTCAATAACTTCATCTACGGCATGACCGGCGGACAGTACTCCCCGACGACCCCCTCCGGCCACCTCGCCACCACGATGCCGTACGGCAACGTGGACCCCTCCTTCAACATCCCCGAGCTGGCGAAGGGGGCCGGGGCGAGCTTCGTCGCCCGCGGCACCGCCTACCACGCGGCGGGACTGGACCGGCTGATCATCGAGGCGATCCAGCACAAGGGGCTGTCGGTGGTCGAGATCATCAACGCCTGCCCGACCACCCACGGACGCCGGAACAAGTTCAAGAGCCCCACGGACATGCTCCTCTGGATGAAGGACACCTTCCTCCCTGTGGCGGCCTTCGACAAGCTTCCCGCCGAGAAGACGGCCGGGAAGTTCCCCATGGGCGTCCTCTACCGCAAGGAGGGGATGCCGGAGTATTGCGAGACGTATTACGGCATGGCCGAGCGCGTGAGGAAGCAGAAAGAGGGGAGGGCCTGATCCCATGAGCGGACGATACGAGATCCGGTTCTCCGGCTCCGGCGGGCAGGGCCTGATCCTCGCGGGCGTCATCTTCGCGGAGGCGGCGACCATCTACGACAAGAAGAATGCGGTCCAGAGCCAGTCGTACGGCCCGGAGGCCCGCGGGGGCGCCTCCAAGTCGGAAGTCATCATCTCCGACAAGACGATCGACTTCCCCAAGGCGACCGAGATCGACCTGATGCTCGCCCTCACGCAGGAGGCGTGCTCGAAGTATTACAAAGACATCAAGCCGACCGGCACCCTCCTCGTGGACGAGGACTTCGTGAAGGAGATCCCCAAGGGCGCCTTCAAGGTGATCAGGCTGCCCATCATCCGAACCGCGTCCGAGGAGATCGGGAAGGCCTTCGTCGCCAACATCGTGGCGATCGGAGCCATCGCCGCCCTCACGGGCCAGGTAAGCCTCGAGGCGGTGCAGAAGGCGGTCCTCTCCCGCGTCCCCAAGGGGACGGAGGATCTCAACAGGAAGGCGCTGATGGCGGGGTACGACCTCGCCAAG
>JAGGAJ010000204.1 GCA_017889845.1 Deltaproteobacteria bacterium | reverse complement strand
TTGAAGGATTGAAGTTTTGGCCCGCCCCTTGCGATAAGGGGGGCAACAAAACTGATTTTCCAGATCCAAAAGGAGGAGACAAAGATGCTGAGCATGCTGCGGGGCAAGAAGGGCAAGAAGGGATTCACCCTGATCGAACTGATGATCGTCGTCGCGATCATCGGCATCCTGGCCGCCATCGCCATCCCGAACTTCCTTCGGTTCCAGGCGAAGTCGAAGCAGTCCGAGGCCAAGACCAACCTTGGCGGGATCTTCACGGCGGAGGTCTCGTATTTCGGCGAACACAACTTCTTCGGAAACTTCGCACAGATCGCCTGGGCGCCGACCGGGACAACCCGGTACTCGTACACTAGCGGAGATTATACCGGTCCTGTCGCCGCTCTCGGCGGCTTAACCAGCGTTGCGGACAATGCCGGATTTTTACCCGCGTATGCGTTTACAGCGCCAGTTAATCGCACTGACAACGTTTTCCTGGTAGCGGCGGCGGGGCAAATCGACAACGACCCGACGATCGATGAGTGGACGATGAACGAAGTAAGGTCTCTGGTAAACCTGGTCGATGACGTGGTAAATTAACCCGACCTGAACAGGATTCTGTCCAGGCAAGGAAAGGCGGCAGCGATGCCGCCTTTCCTTTTCAAAAATCCCCGAATTGCGAAAAGTACGATCGTTGGAACATCCACCAGGATCAGAATTCTGCACGGACCAGCGACGGGACAGAATCCACCGCAATTTGTACCCTCCACAATATTGGATGGTAACGCCGGAATATTGGTTGGCAAGGCCGGAGGACGCTTCGTATCCCCTTGTGAGTTCGGGGAACGCCCTTGCGCACTGCGTTCGCCCACTGTATCGTAACCACGTGTTTGACGCCCGAGACCGATTCCATGATAAGAACCTGATTAGGTTTGATTTCCGTATACGATCCATGGAGAGGATCCTGTCGGAATGAACGAGGCGTCGAGGGGAGCGTGGGGGTGGGCAGCCGCCCTCGCGCTCCTCGTTTCCATCGGTTTCTCCTGGCGACTGCTCCCCTTGCGTTCCCTTCCGGGATCAGGGCGGGAGGTTCCGGAGCGGACGGGTCTCCTCTCTGCGGTCGGCCGGAGGCCGGAGTTCGCGTTTGGCTTCCGGAACGTTCTGGCCGACATCGCCTGGCTCCAGGCGGTCCAGGTGGCCGGAACCCCGAAGTTGACCCCCGCGGAGTACGACCGGCTCTACGCGCTCCTGAACGTGGAAGCGGACATCGACCCGAAGTTCGAGATGCCGTACCTTCTCGGGGGCCTCGTCCTCGGAGAGTCGACGCCTCATGCGCGGAAAGCGCTTCACGTACTCGGGCGAGGCATGGGACAGTACCCGTCCGACTGGCGCTTCCCCTTCTACATAGGATTCACGCACTACTTCTCACTCGGTGACGCGGTGGCCGGGGGGGGGGCAATGGCGGAGGCGGCGCGGCTGCCCGGGAGCCCGTCGTACCTGTCGGGGCTCGCATCCCGGATGTTTTCGGAGGCGAGGGAACCGGAGGCGGCGTTAGCCATGCTGGAGACGATCTCCCGGCAGGAGAGCGATCCCTTGCGTCGCGCTGTTCTGGAGCGCAGGATCCGGGAGGTGACCGTCGAGCGGGACCTCCAGGCATTGGAGAGAGCCGTGGAAGCGTATCGGGAGAAGACGGGGGCCATCCCGCGAGTGCTGTCGGATCTCGTCCGCGCGAGGATCCTGGCGGCGATCCCGGAGGAGCCGAATGGGGGAAGATACCTCATGGAGCCGGGGGGAAAGGTGCGCAGCGACCGCGTTTCACAGCGGCTGCGGGTGTTCCAGCGCAAATGACGAATCGAGGCCGAATCCTTGCCATCGAGGGGCTGTCGAAATCGTATCCGACCGGTTTCTGGCGCAAGCCGTTTCGCGTGCTGTCGGACCTTTCCTGCGAGGTGCACGAAAACGAGATCGTCGGCTTCCTTGGGCCCAACGGCGCGGGGAAGACAACAACGATAAAGATCCTGAACCGCCTCGCCTTCCCCGATGCGGGGGAAGTGACCCTGTTCGGTGGACAGGTCCGGGATGGGGCCGACGTTCGCCGCCGCATCGGCTTCATGCCCGAGCAGCCGTACTTCTACGAATATCTAACAGGAGGAGAGTTCCTCCGTCTTTGCGGTCAATTGTGCGGAATGTCCCGCGCGGACACGGAGTCCCGGTCTTCGGAACTCCTTGCCCGGGTCGGGCTTTCGGGAGCCCGGGACACGGCGATCCGGAAATATTCGAAGGGGATGATGCAGCGGCTCGGACTGGCACAGGCGCTGCTGCACGACCCGGAACTCGTCATCCTCGACGAGCCGATGTCCGGTCTGGACCCGATGGGCAGGATGGAGGTGCGCGGCATCATCCGGGACCTCAAGGCGGCGGGGAAGACGGTATTCTTCAGCTCCCACATCCTCTCCGACGTGGAGGCCCTCTGCGACCGGGTCATCATGCTGCACAAGGGGCGGAAGGTGGCGGAGGGCAGGGTGGAGGAACTGATCGGGGCGGAGACGCTCTATATCGAACTGGTCGTCTCGCCGGTTCTCGGGGCGGAGCGGCTTGCGGCAGCGGGAATTCCTCCCGAGGCGGGGTATGCGCAGGGGGACCTTCTCGTGCTGAGGGCGCCCGGCCGCGACGAGGCGAACCGGTGGATGGCGACATTTCTGCGCGAGGGGTGCACGATTCTCTCCTGCGTCCCGGTGAAGAAGAACCTCGAGGAGATTTTCGTGGAGCGCGTCGGGAGCTCCGGCGCGACGAGAGCTGCGTCCTGAGATGTTCCGAAGAATCTTCTTCATCGCCGCCAACACGTTCCGGGAGACGATCCGGAACAAGATCCTTTATGCGATCCTTGCCTTCGCCCTCTTCGTCATCGGGATGACCTTCTTTCTCGCCGACCTTTCGGTGGGCGACTTCGCTCGGATCATCGCCGACGTGGGGCTGGCCAGCATCCACATTTTCGGCGTCATCATGGCGGTCTTCCTCGGGATCACCCTCGTCAGCAACGAAGTGGACCGGAAGACGATCTACATCCTCCTCTCCAAGCCGGTGCGGCGCTTCGAGTTCATTTTCGGCAAGACACTGGGTTTGAGCATCACCCTTTTGTTCACGACGCTGGCGATGGCGACGGTCCTCTTCCTCGTGCACCTTTCCTATCGGTACGGCGGGAGGTCGGAGGTCGGCATCTTCATCGCCGCCGCGGGGATCTACATGGAACTGGTGCTGCTCACGTGTCTGGCCTCTCTCTTCTCGACGTTCACCACGCCGGTGTTGAGCGCCATCTTCACGCTCTCCCTCTTCCTCGTCGGCCATCTGACGAAGTACCTCTACGTTCTTGGGGAACAGTCAAAGGTGGAGGCGGTGCGATGGGCGAGCCGTTTC
>JAGGAJ010000203.1 GCA_017889845.1 Deltaproteobacteria bacterium | reverse complement strand
CGTGCGGGACGCCTTCCCCGGCCTGGGGGTGTTCCTCACCTGGGGAACGGAGAAGGAGCGGCAGGAGTGTCTCGCGATCCGGTATATGGCGGGCCAGGGCGTGGCGGTCCTGCCGCGCCTCGGGTACAAGGCGCTGGCGGCCGCATACCGGGCGTGCGGCCACATGATCGGTCCGGACACGGGGCCGCTCCACCTCGCCGCGGTCGTCGGGGCGAAGACCGTTTCGGTCTTCCGGGGGAGCGACGGCCGGTACGCGGCGCCGGTGGGGCCGGGCCATCGCTTCTTCCAGGCGCCGTTGCCGTGCACCGCGTGCCAGATCAAGGGCGACAAGGTCTGCCCGCGGGACACGGAGTGCCGCGCCACCATCAAGGCCGCGCAGGTCGCCGCGGCGATGAGGGAGCTAATGGGCGCCCACGGTATCGGCTAAAATGACATGGCGGAGAATATCCGGAAGAAAGGGGCAACGTTGAAATACGTGAAGGGATCACCACGTTCCGATGAGTACGAGAAACTGCTGATCTGGGAATACTTCGGTTTCGCCACGGAAGGATATTTCGTGGAGGTCGGTGCCCACCACCCGAAGCGGCTTTCCCAGACTTGGCTTCTCGAGAAAGTCGGCTGGAAGGGGATCCTGATCGAGCCGTTGCCGGAATACTGTGCGCTCCTTCGCAGGGAAAGGCCCTCCGCTGTCATCTGCCAGGTCGCGGTCAGTGCACCCGGCAAGACCGGCGTCGCAGATTTTTTCGTGAGTTCGGATTTGTCGACGCTGGATCCGAAGATCCGAAACCTCCGGGAACAATTCGGTTCCGTGATCCAGGTCGATGTGACCACCGTCGACAACCTCCTGGAACGAGAGACGCCGTCCCGTGTCGACTTCGTTTCCATCGATACGGAAGGCACCGAACTGGATGTTCTGAAAGGATTCGACGTTTCGCGATACCGGCCTTCCCTGATCCTCCTGGAAGATTCGGTGTACACCCTTGACCTGCACGAGCACCTGCTGGGCCAAAGGTACAAACTGGTGCGCAGAACCGGCATCAACAACTGGTATATCCCCCGTGAGAAACCGTTCCATGTCCCGCTGGCGGAGAGGGCAAGGCTTTTTCGAAAAATGCGGCTTGGAACCCCCCTGCGGGCGTGGAGATTTCGCAGGGCGGCCGAGGAAACCGGGACATCGGGCCGTTGACGCGCGACGGGCGCGTCGAATCGCTGTGGAGGGAGCGAAGCATGCCGAAAATTTCCGTCACCATCATCTGTCAGAACGAGGAAATCAATATCCGCGGGTGCCTCGAATCGGTGCGCTGGGCCGATGAGATCGTCGTCGTGGACGCGGGAAGTGCCGACCGGACGGTGGAGATCGCCCGGGAGTACACGGACAAGATCTTCCACAACCCGTGGCCAGGACACAAGGAGCAGAAAAATTTCGCGCTTGACAGGGCGGCCGGGCCGTGGATCCTCTCGATGGATGCCGACGAGAGGGTTTCCCCGACACTGGCGGACCGCATCCGACGGGAGGTGGAAAGCCCCCGCCACGACGGGTATCGGTTTCCCCGGCAGAACTACTTCCTCGGATGCCGCATGCGGCACGGGGGATGGTACCCCGACCACGTCCTGCGCCTGTTCCTCAAGGAGAAGGGGCGGTTTGTCGGGATCAACCCCCACGATTATGTGGAGATCCGCGGGGGTGACGTGGGCATCATCCCGATCGACCTCCTTCACATAACGTATCGCTCCTATTCCCAGTACGTTCTGAAGCAGTTGAGCTACTCCCGGATCGGCGCAGCGGAACTGGAAAAGAGAAAAAAGATCCGGGGTGTCCCCGGGGGGGTGCGATTCCTCGCCGGATTCTTCTTCAAATTCCTCGAGACGTATGTCTGGAAGTTGGGGATACTGGACGGGTGGCCGGGATTCGTCGCCTCCATCGGCGGGGCGCACGCGAAGATGGGTCGTCTTGTTCTCTACCGGGAGCAGGTGGCCCCGTGGGAGGTTCCGGGACCTTGACGCCTCGCAGGATCCTGGTCCTGGCGATCCGGGCGATCGGCGATATGGTGCTGGTTACCCCGGCGATCCGGGCGCTCGCCGAGGCGTTTCCCGGTGCCTCCCTCTCGGTGGTGACCGAGGCGTTCGCTGCGGACATCTTCGAGGCGAATCCCCGAATCGGGAAGGTCCACGTCATCGACCGCTGGGCCCAGAGGAAGCTTCCTTGGCGGGAGAGGCTTTCCATGAGCCTCGACTGGATGCGTACGGTCCGTCGCGGCGATTACGATGTCGTCGTCGATCTTTTCTGCGGCCCGCGGTCCGCCCAGATGGCGGTCGCATCCGGTGCACCTGTGCGGGTTGCGGAAGGGATCCGGGGCCGGCGTTTTTTCTATACGCGGACGGTGGACGTGGAGCACGCGGGGCGGCACCTGCTGGAGCAGAAGATGCAGATCGTGGAAGCCGTTACGGGGCCGGTCCCCGTTCCGGAACCGGAGATCTTCCTCCGGGACGAGGAAAGGGCGGAAGCGGACCGGCGCCTGCATGAGATCGCGGGAGATTCCGGCCGCCCATTCGCCGGGCTGTTTCCCGGCGCGGGGTGGATGCATAAGAGGTGGCCCGCAGAACGGTTCGCGACCCTTGGGAACATGCTTGCGGCGTCGGGATGGCGGGTGGTGGTCTTCGGCGGTACGCGGGATGTGGAAGCGTGTCGGGAGGTAGAAAGCGGGATGAATCCCGCGCCGCTGATGTTGACGGGGATACGAAGGCTGCGGGAGACGATCGCCCTTGTGGATCGGATGGGCCTGTTCGTGTCCAACGATACCGGCCCCATGCACATTGCTGCGGGGCTTGGCATCCCGACCGTCGGAATCTTCGGGCCTTCCGATCCGGTCCTCTACGGTCCCCGGGGCCGGCAGGTGCGCATCGTGGCCTCCCGGTTTCCGTGCAGCCCATGCCCCCAGGACGAGTCGACGTGCCACATCCACGGTAAGAGACCGAGGGAGTGCATGGAGGCCATCCCCGTGTCGGCGGTGTTCGAAGCGGCGACCGGTATTGCGGGCTGAGGTGCCGGGGATGCGGGTGCTATACGTCCATCGACACGCCGGAGGGTCTACCGGAGGCGCGTGGAACGCCCTCTGCCGCATGGAGACGCTGATCCGCCGGCGCGGCGCATCCACGGAGTTGCTTCTCACGCATGGGGCACCGTCTGTGGAGGGGTCGTCGTGGAACCGGGTCTCCCGGGTCCCGTTGCCGCCGGCGAGGAAAGGGAAATCCCTCCCCTGGTACCCGGCGGCGGTGTCCCGGCTCGCGTCGTTCCTGCGGGATTGCCGTCCCGACGTGGTCCACCTGAACGACCTGGACGACGCCATCTTTTTCGTGCTTGCCCGCCGCATCGTGCGGCCCTTGCCCCTGGTCTCCCACGCCCGGAATTT
>JAGGAJ010000202.1 GCA_017889845.1 Deltaproteobacteria bacterium | reverse complement strand
CGCGTGAAGGTCATCGGCCGGGCCGGCAGCGGCACGGACAACATCGACAAGTCTGCCGCCACCAAGAAGGGCGTGGTGGTGATGAACACGCCGGGAGGAAACACGGTGACCACCGGCGAGCACGCCGTCGCCCTGATGATGGCGCTGGCGCGCCAGGTCCCGCAGGCCACCGCCTCCATGAAGGCGGGGAAGTGGGAGAAGAACAGGTTCATGGGTACGGAGCTCACCGACAAGGTCCTGGGCGTGGTCGGGCTGGGCGCCATCGGGAAGGTCGTGGCCGAGAGGGCCCTGGGGCTGAAGATGGTGGTGGTCGCCTACGATCCGTACGTGTCGAAGGAGGACGCCGCGCGCCTGGGCGTGGAGATGGCGACCCTCGACGAACTGTACCGCCGCTCCGACTTCATCACCTACCACACGCCCCTCACCCCGGAGACCAAGGGGATGATCAACGCCGCGGCCATGGCGAAGATGAAGAAAGGCGTCTGCCTCATCAACTGTGCGCGCGGCGCCCTCGTGAACGAGGCGGAGCTTCTGGCCGCCCTCGAGTCCGGGAAGGTCCGGGGTGCGGCCCTCGACGTCTTCGCCACGGAGCCGCCGCCGGCGGACCTGCCGCTGCTCTCACACCCCAACGTGATCCTGACGCCGCACCTTGGCGCCTCCACCACCGAGGCACAGGAGAAGGTGGCGGTACTGATCGCCGAGCAGATCTGCGACTTTCTGAAAAAAGGGACAATCCGCAACTCGGTGAACTTCCCCTCCGTGGCGGGAGAGCTGCTCCCCACGCTGAAGCCGTTCCTGATGCTGGGCGAGCGCCTGGGGGCGTTCCAGGGCCAGTTGCTCGCAACCCCCGTGAAGGAGATCCGGGTCGAGTACGTGGGGGAAGTCGGAAAACTCGCAACCGCGCCGGTCACCATCTCGGTGCTGAAGGGCCTGCTCCAGTACCAGACCGAGGAGGTCAACCTCGTCAACGCCCGGATGGTGGCCGAGGAGCGCGGAATCAAGGTGGTCGAGTCCAGGGCCCCGAAGGCCGAGGAGTACGCGAGCCTCGTGCGGGTGGCCGCGGTCACCGAGCATGGGGAGTCGTCCGTTTCCGGCACGGTCTTCGCCGGCCATCCCCGGGTGGTTAAGATCGACCAGTTCCCCATCGAGGCGGAACTCTCCGGCGGGATCCTGATGCTTCAGAACCAGGACGTCCCCGGGGTGGTCGGCCGGGTCGGGACGTTCCTCGGCGAGAAGGGGATCAACATCGCCGGGCTGCAGCTCGGGCGCCGGGAGATCGGCGGGACGGCGGTGTCGCTCATCAACGTGGACAACACCGTGCCGGAGAACGTGCTGGCACAGTTGCGCAAGCTGCCCAATATCACCGCGGCCCGCTACCTGGTTTTCTGAAGCGGCCGCGAAGGAAGGCCAACCGCGTGAAAAGCGTCATCGTCATCGGCGCCCAGTGGGGCGACGAGGGCAAGGGAAAGATCGTCGACATCTACTCGGAATTCGCCGACACGATCGTCCGTCCCACCGGCGGCAACAACGCCGGGCACACCCTCGTGGTGAAGGGGGAAAAGTTCGTCTTCCACCTGATCCCCTCCGGCATCCTCCACCCCGGGAAGAAGTGCGTCATTTCCAACGGCGTGGTGGTGGACCCGAAGGTGCTCCTGTCCGAGATCGGCCGGCTGAAGGAGCGGGGTTACCTCCAGGACGACTCGCAGCTGAAGGTCGGCCTGCTGGCCAACGTAATCCTCCCGTACCACATCCTGCTGGACAAGGCCCGGGAGGAGAGGCTGGGGGACCGGAAGATCGGCACCACGGCGCGGGGGATCGGCCCCTGCTACGAGGACAAGATCGCCCGCACCGGCATCCGGCTGTGCGACCTGGTCCGGCCGAACGCCTTCGCGGAGAAGCTGCGCGCCGGCCTCGAACTGAAGAACTTCCTCCTGAAGAACTACTACGGCGCCGGGGAGGTGCCGTTCCAGGGGACGTACGAGGAGTATCTGGCGTACGGCGAGCGGCTTTCGGTCCACCTCATCGACACCTCCCTCTTCATCAACGAGGAGATCCGGCAGGGGGCGAAGGTCCTCTTCGAGGGGGCCCAGGGGACTCTCCTCGATATCGACCACGGCACCTACCCCTTCGTCACGTCGTCGAACACCACGGCCGGGGGCGCCTGCACGGGGTCCGGCGTCTCGCCGACGAAGATCAGCGCGGTCATCGGGGTTTCCAAGGCATACGCCACGCGCGTCGGCGGCGGACCGTTCCCCACGGAACTTTTCGACGAGGAGGGGCAGGGAATCCGGGACCGGGGGAACGAGTACGGCTCCACAACGGGGCGGCCGCGGCGTTGCGGCTGGTTCGACGCCCCGGTGGTACGCTACGCCGCCCGGCTGAACGGGCTTTCGGGGGTAGCGCTCACCAAGCTCGACGTCCTCTCCGGCATGCCGCGGCTGAAGGTGTGTGTCGCCTACGAGGTCGACGGGGTCCGCCGGGACCAGGTTCCCCTGTCCCTCGAGGATTTCGAGGCGGCGAAACCGGTCTTCGAGCAGGTGGAGGGGTGGAAGGAGGACATCTCCTCCGCCCGGGAGTTCGGCGACCTTCCGAAGGCCGCCCGGAAATACGTGCACATGCTGGAGGATGTAACCGGGGTAGAGATTTCGCTGGTTTCCGTCGGGGCCGACAGGAACGAGACCATCATCCG
Source organism: Deltaproteobacteria bacterium (assembly GCA_017889845.1). Lineage (GTDB taxonomy): Bacteria > Desulfobacterota > Deferrimicrobia > Deferrimicrobiales > Deferrimicrobiaceae > JAGGAJ01. Next base: position 755 of record JAGGAJ010000202.1, on the reverse strand, counting down.
GAAAAACCCCTTCCGCGCTTGACACTTTCGGCTCCCGGTCTTCATAATGACCTGCTTGGGGAGCCCATAGCTCAGTTGGCAGAGCATCTGACTTTTAATCAGAGGGCCGCTGGTTCGATCCCAGCTGGGCTCACCATCCCGCGCGTCCCCATCGTCTAGTCCGGCCAAGGACACCGCCCTTTCACGGCGGCGACGCCGGTTCAAATCCGGCTGGGGACGCCATTCTTGTTCCGCTGCGGCGTCTATGCGCCGGATTTGAACGGGCGAGGAGTGCCGACGAACAGGAGGAAGAGCGCGACGCACGGGAGCGCGTAAGCTCCGAGCCCCGCCGCGCAGGCCGTAGCCGAGGGTGGGCGGAGGCTCATCGGTCAAATCCGGCTGGGGACGCCATTAATAACAAAGGGTTTCGGAGAATCCGAAGCCCCTTTTTCTTATTCTATGCCGCTACTCCTACCGTAACTCCCTGCAATCGAAAACCGGTTCCCCGCGTCCGGGGCGTTTATGCGTGCGTGGTGGGTGGTCCTGCTCAACTTCTCGCCAGCGGGACGGACTCGCTGGGCTTCATTCGTGTCGTCAAATATCGATTGGAACCTTTCGCCCCGGTGCGTGTCGATTACTCCAACAGGCGGCTGGAATACTCCGTGGACCTGCGGCCGACACCCGATCACTCCGGCGGGAGCTGCGCAACGGCGGATACCGGGTCGACTGGAATTTATCCGACGGGGAGGGACAGGGATGCAGCAAGCGATTGCGAT
>JAGGAJ010000201.1 GCA_017889845.1 Deltaproteobacteria bacterium | reverse complement strand
TCCTTGGCGAGTTTCGCCCCGGGTACCTGCTCCCCGTCCCGCAGCGTCGTGTCGAAGATCAGAACCTTGTCCATCTGCTCTCCTTTCAGGGGGACACTCATCGGTTTATCCTCCCGGGAGGAAGGGATAGAGTGTCCTCCGCCAGAAATGTAAGGCCCCCGGGAGCGCCGGCTCCCGGGGGCCACTGGTGGAACAAAAACCGCGGGAACCTGCCGGCCCCGCGGCCCGTGTCGACGTATGTTCTGCTTACGTCCTCAGGCGGCGGCCCGGTCCCTATGGGAGCGGAGTAGAGCGAGCCCTGGCAACCCGATCGCCGCGATGTCTGCAGCCGCACGCATCATGGTGTTACAAGAGTACGGGCACGGGGTCCGCCGTGTCAAGCCCCCGCGATGAAAAACGTCACGCCCCGGGCGGGGAGACCCGGCGGAGTTCCCTCGATGCCGCCGTCCCGCCCGACACCAGGAGCCGGACCGCCTGCTCCACCGTCATCTCCAGCCGGACGGCCTTCTCCTCCGGAATGAAGAGCACCTCCCCCAGGTAGAGGTTGTTGGTGGGCACGTAGACCACCACCAGCCGGCGCTCCCCCTCCTCCACCGTCATCGTCCGGAAACCGAGGGCGTACGATCCCTCCCGCGGGTACTCCACCAGCAGCACCTCCTTGAAGGAGCGGGTGCTCTCCGGGGAGAAGGCGTTGGTGAGATGCTTGATGGTCGAGTAGACCGTCCGGAAGAGGGGGATCCGGTGGATCAGCCGGTCGAGGGCGTCCAGGATCTGCCTCCCCGCCACGTTCCGGGCGAAGATCCCCACCACGAGGATGATGATGATCCCGGACAGGATCCCGGTCCCCGGGATGTGGCTCGTCCCCGGAACGATCGCGCGGACGATCCCGCCGATCACCGGGGAGAAGAGATTGTCCGCCTTCTCGAAGAACCAGAGGAGGAGCGACACCGACACCACGAGGGGCACGATGACGAACACGCCGGTCACGAAACTCTTTTTCAGGTTGCCCGACACCGGGGTATTCTATCGTAAACCGCTTGCACGGGGGTACGGGCATGGATCACGCGGTGGTGATGGCCGGGGGGTCCGGCACCCGGTTCTGGCCGGAGAGCCGCGCGCACCGGTCGAAGCAGTTCCTCGACCTGACGGGGGGCGGCCCGATGATCCGGGAGACCCTCCTGCGCCTCTTCCCCGTCGTCCCGCCGGAGCGGGTATGGGTCGTCGCAGGCCGGAAGGACGCTTCCCACCTTCCGCCCGGCGCCCTGGGAATCCCGAAATCGAACATCCTGCTGGAGCCGGAAGGGCGCAACACCGCCCCGGCGGTGGCGTACGCCGCGGCGTGCATCGCGCGAAGGGACCCCGGCGCGGTGGTCCTCGCCGCCCCGGCCGACCACGCCATCGGGGACCTCCGGAAGTTCCGCGCCGTGATCCGCAAGGGCCTCCGGCTGGCCCGGGACACCGGCCGCTTCGTCACGCTCGGGATCCCGCCCGGGCACCCGTCCACGGGGTACGGGTACATCGAGAGGGGGAGGCCCTTCCCGGGCAGCGTGAAGGGAGCGTTCGAGGTCGCCCGGTTCACCGAGAAGCCCGACCTCGCGACGGCCCGCAGATTCCTCCGGACGGGGCGCTTCGACTGGAACAGCGGCCTGTTCCTGTTCCGCGCCGACACGTTCGCCGACCGCCTGCGGCGTTTCCTCCCGGAGGTGGACCGCGGGTTCCGGAGCGTCTTCCGCGGGGACCGGAAAGGGTTCGGGCGCCGGCTCCGCGACGCGTACCGGCGGATGCCGGCGGTATCCGTCGACTACGGCATCCTGGAGAAGGAGAAGGGGATTCTCGTCCTTCCTGCGGACGTCGGGTGGAGCGACCTCGGAACGTGGCATTCCCTCCACGAGTTCCTCGGGGGGGCCGGTGGGAACGTCACCTTCGGGGACGTGATCCTGGAGGAGTGCCGGGGCTGCCTGGTCCGCACGGACGCCGGGGTGGTCGCGGTGCTGGGGATGGACGCCGTCGTGGTGGTCCGCAGCGGGGACGCGGTGCTGGTCTGCCCGCGCTCCCGCTCGGAGGAGGTGAAGCGGATGGTGGAGGAGGTCCGGCGGCGCTTCCCCGCGCTGGCCTGACCCCCCCTTACCCGAGGACGTCGCCGAACAGGGTGACGATGCGCCGGACCTCGTACTCCAGCGTACCCCGGGGGATGGAGATCGTCACCGCATCGCCGACCCGCCGGTTCATCAGCGCCTTCCCCACGGGCGACGCCATGGAGACGAAGGACCTGTTCCCGTCCGCCAGCTCCGGGATCACCAGGGTGTAGGTGAGTTCCTCCCCGTTCTCCATGTTCTCGACGGTTACCTCGCTCCCGAGCCCCGCCCGGTCCTTCGGGATGGACGCCACGTCGATGCGGGAGAGGTCCGCAAGGCGCTTCTGGATCTGCTTGAGGCGCGCGTGGAGCGTCGACTGCCGTTGCTTGGCGGCCTCGTACTCCGCGTTCTCGGAGAGGTCGCCCTGGCCCAGCGCCTTCTGGATCTCTTTCGGGAGGGTGACGCGCAGCTCGTATTCGATCCGCTGCGCCTCCTCCTCCAGCTTCCGGCGAGCCTCCCGGAGCAGGTCCATCCGGCCTCTACTGCTCCATCGTGAATTCCTGCATGTCGAACCAGAACCCGTTCTGCCCGATCGAGTCCACCTCGGCCCGCAGGATCTTCGCGTGCGTCTCCTCCTCCTTCGCCAGGGAGAGGAACATCTCCTTCGCCACCGCCGACTGGGCCGACGCCGCCATTTCGAGGTACGTCCGGTTCGCGACGATCTCGCGCTCCACCGCGATCTCGAGGATCCGGATCTCGTCCGCCTTGGCGAGTTCGGCCGCGCTCGGGAAGACGAACTTCGAGCTTTCGGTAAGCTGGGCCGCCATCGCGTCCCGGACTTCGGACGCACTGGGGAGCAGCCCCTCCTTCCCGGACAGGATGGAGGTCAGGTGCCGCTCGAGCTTGTCCAGGTGCCCCACCTCGTCGGTGGCGAGGTTGATCAGCACGTTCTTGGCCTTCGGGTCCTTGACCGCCTTGGCCAGCTTGAGGTACAGGCTGATGGCGTCCTTTTCCCGGTCGATGGCCTTGTGGACGACGACGACGATTTCCGATCCCTTCATCGCGATACCCCCTTGTGCGGATTGTCCGATTGTACGCCGAACGGTCCTAGTGGAAAACGAGCTTGCCGCCGTAGTGGCCGAGTACGACGCAGGTGGCCGTGCACGCGGCGAGGAGTCCGAAATACACCCATCCCGGCCCCCCGAGGGGCAGGACGGCGAGGTCGGGTTGGAAGGCGCGAAGGAGCACCGCCGGTCCGGCCAGCGCCATCAGGACGAAGGCCCCGGCGATCTTGATCTTGAAGACGCTGGTCATGTACGCCTGGTACCGGTTCCACCAGTCGAAGAACCCCGTCGCCGTGGTGACGGGGGCCGCCAGCAGGCCG
>JAGGAJ010000200.1 GCA_017889845.1 Deltaproteobacteria bacterium | reverse complement strand
CCGCCGCGGTGAAGGAGGTCGCCCGGTTCCTCAAGCAGGACCCGGCGCTGGCCTTCGATTCGCTGATGTGCCTGTCCGGCGTGGACTACAAGGACCGGTTCGCCGTGGCGTACCACCTCCATTCCCTTTCGCACCGCCACGCCGTCGGCGTGAAGGCGTTCCTCCCCCGCGAGAATCCGTCCCTCCCCACGGTCGACGACGTCTGGCCCGCCGCCAACTTCCAGGAGCGGGAGGCGTACGACCTGTTCGGGATCGTGTTCGAGGGATCGAAGGACCTTCGGCGCATCCTGCTGCCGGACGACTGGGAGGGGCACCCGCTGCGCAAGGATTACAAGTACCCCGAGTCGTACCACGGGATCAAGATATGACGATCCGCCCCGAAGCGCTCCCCACGCAGGAGATGACGATCAACATGGGGCCGCAGCACCCGAGCACCCACGGGGTGCTCCGGGTGATCCTGACCACCGACGGCGAGGTCGTGGTCCGGGCGGTACCCGACGTCGGGTACCTGCACCGGGCGCTGGAGAAGATCGGGGAGCGGGTCACCTACGCCCAGTTCATGCCGTTCACCGACCGCCTCGACTACCTGGCGGCGATGAACTGCAACTGCGCGTGGGCGTGGGCGGTCGAGAAGCTGGCGAAGATCGAGGTCCCGGAGCGCGCCGAGTACCTGCGCGTCATCGTCTGCGAGCTGAACCGGATCTCCTCCCACCTGATCGCCTTCGGGTCGTTCACCGCGGACATGGGCGCCTTCACCCCGTTCCTGTACGCCATCCGCGAGCGGGAGAAGGTCAACGACCTGTTCGAGATGATCTGCGGGAACCGGCTGACGTACAATTACGCCCGCATCGGCGGCGTCTCCGGCGACGCCCCTCCGGGGTTCCTCGAGAAGACGCGGGAGTTCCTCGACTACTTCGAGCCCAAGCTCGACGAGTACAACAACCTCATCTCCTACAACAAGATCTTCGTCCACCGGCTGGCGAACGTCGCCGCGATCCCCGGGCCGGAGGCGGTCGCCTACGGGCTGACGGGCCCCAACCTGCGCGGTTCGGGCGTCCGCTTCGACCTGAGGAAGGACGAGCCGTACTCGGTATACCCGAAGCTCGACTTCAACGTCTGCGTCGGCACGGGCGAGCGCGGGAAGCTGGGGGACTGCTTCGACCGGTACATGGTCCGGATCAACGAGATGCGGGAGAGCGTGAGGATCGTGCGGCAGGCCCTCGAGCAGATCCCGGAAGGGCCCGTGCTGGCGAAGGTCCCCCGCGTCTTCAAGCCGCCCGTCGGCGAGGTGTATTTCCGCTCCGAGTGCCCCCGCGGCGAGACCGGCATCTACCTCATCAGCGACGGGTCGACCAACTCCTCCCGCCTCAAGATCCGAACCGGTTCCTTCGTGACGATGAACATCTTCGAGAAGGTCACGCGGGGGCTGATGATCGCAGACATCGTCGCCGTCATCGGCAGTTTCGACATCATCCTCCCGGAGATCGATAGGTAGTGCCTCAGTTCATCCATACGGTCATGCATCGAGAGCGTCGATGCGCCGCGCCGGCAAGGCGCGGGACTGAGGCGTACTGTGAAGTACGGCGCAAGGAGCGCAACGCAGCAGGAGCGGATGCAGCGGCGCTCGAATGCGGCCGTATGGATGAATTGAGGCACTGAAGCATGGAATCACTGGCCCTCTCCCTCGTGAAGTCGTTCCCCGCGCTGTCGGCCGCGCCCATGTGGGCGGTGAGCCTGGCACTGATGGTGACCGCGGGGGTGGTCGTCCTCGTATTCGCCCTGACCTTCGAGGGGGTGGGGTCGCTGGTGCTGCGGAAGGTGGCCGGGGACATCCAGGCGCGGATCGGCCCCAACCGGGTCGGGCCCAACGGGATCCTCCAGTTCCTGGCCGACGGCGTGAAGCTGGTCCTCAAGGAGGACCTCATCCCGGAGAAGGCCGACCGGTTCCTCTTCAAGCTCGCGCCGTACCTCGTCTTCGTCGGCTCCTTCGCCGCCTTCGTGGTCGTCCCCTTCGGCGTGGGGCTCTCCCCCGCCGACCTGAACATCGGCGTCTACTACGTCATGGCGGTCACCTCCCTCGTGGTGATCGGTGTCATGCTCGCCGGGTGGGCCTCCAACAACAAGTGGGCGCTGCTGGGCGGGATGCGGGCGGCGGCGCAGATCGTCTCCTACGAGATCCCGGTGGGGATGGCGCTGATCCCCGCGGTGCTGGTCGCCGGATCGCTTTCCCTGCAGGACATCGTGAGGTCCCAGGGCGGGCTGCTCGGGCTCTTCGGGTGGAACCTGTTCCACAACCCCTTCACCTTCTTCTCCTTCATCCTGTATTTCACTGCCGCCCAGGCCGAGACGAACCAGACCCCCTTCGACCTCCCCGAGGCGGAGTCGGAGCTGGTCTCCGGGTACAACGTGGAGTATTCGGGGATCCGGTTCGGCCTCTTCTTCCTGGCGGAGTTCGGCGACATGTTCATCGTGGCGGCGCTGGCCACCGCCTGCTTCCTGGGGGGGTGGAACGTGCCGTTCTTCAACGCCGCCCTGCTCCCGCCGCTGTGGGGGAACCTCCTCTCCCTGGGGGTCTTCCTGGCGAAGGCGTTCCTGATGGTGCTGGTCATGATGTGGGTGCGCTGGACCCTCCCCCGCCTGCGGGTGGACCAGCTGATGCGGATGTCGTGGAAGTACCTGGTGCCCCTGACCTTCGTGAACCTCCTGGGCGTCTCCCTGTGGCTCCTGCTCTTCCGGGGCAAAGGGATCCCGCAGATGATCGCCTCGGTCTTCGGATGAGACCATGGGACTGAAAGGCTACATCCACGACATCGTCGAGGCCGTGGTCACCACGGCGAAGGGGATGCGGATCACCGCCCGGTACGGCGTGGACCCGAAGGAGGAGGTCACGCTGCAGTACCCCGAGGAGCGGTGGGAAATTCCCCAGGGGTACCGCGGCTTCCTCCACAACGACATCAAGGCGTGCACCTCCTGCACCATGTGCGTGAAGGTGTGCCCCGTCGACTGCATCTCCCTCGAGGCGGTGCGCGGCGCGGACAAGAAGATGGTCCTCGCCTCCTACGACATCGACATCGGGCGGTGCATGTATTGCGGGCTGTGCGTCGAGGTGTGCCCCCCGAAGTCCCTGAAGCACACCAGCGGCTACGAGATGGCGTCGGTGTCCCGCGGCGAGCTGGTCCTGCATTTCGTTCCGGAGGACGCGGCGGAGATCAAGGCCCGGGTGGCGCGCCAGGTGGCCGAGGCCGCCGCGAAGGCAGCCGAGGCCGCCAAGGCCGCGGAAGCCGCGAAAGCCGCAGAAGGCTCCGCGGAGCCCCCGAAACCGGCGGCTGGCCCTCCGGAGCCGCCCCCCGCGACGGAGAAGAAGGAATGACCGGGCCGTCCGACTACATCTTCTACGCCGTCGCGGCGATGACCGTGGGGTCGGCCGTCCTGGTGGCCGTCCTGCCGAACATCATCTACGCCGCCGTCGCCCTCCTGTT
>JAGGAJ010000199.1 GCA_017889845.1 Deltaproteobacteria bacterium | reverse complement strand
GCCGGGGCCGGAAGCGGCCCGGAGGAACGGGCGCTGCACCAGGCCATTTCCGACGCCGTGTCGGGACCGCAAGGGGGACGCGAGACCGGGCTGTTCGACCTCTCGCCGGTCATCGACGACTCGCCGTACTTCCATCGCTTCCTGCGCCTGCGGACCTTGCCGGAGTTCCGGCGGCTCCTCGGGAGCCAGTGGGTGCCCTTCGTGGAGTGGGGCATCGTGTTCCTGGTGCTCTCGCTGTGCGTGTCGCTCGTCCTGGCGGCGACGCTCCTTCTCCTGCCCGTCGCGTTCGCTCGGGACGGAACCGGGGAGGCGGCCACGATCCCCGTGGCCGGCTACTTCACCGCGCTCGGGCTGGCCTACATGCTGGTGGAGCTCACCTTCCTCAAGGCCGGCATCCTCGTCCTCGGCGATGCCATCCTCGCCGCAGGGGCGGCGATCGGGGGCTTTTCCTTCTTCTCCGGGATCGGGAGCGCCGTGTCCGGACGGTGGGAATCGGAGCGGACGATGAGGTGGACCTTCGCGGGCATAGCGGTCTGCGTCATGGCCGGGTTCGTCGCGCTGTCGGCCGCCGCCGGCCCCCTGCTTGCCCGCGGGTGGGAGGCGCGGACGGCCGCGTTCGTCGCCGCGCTCGCGCCGGCTGCTTTCCTGATGGGGATTCCGTTCCCGACCGCGATTTCGCGCCTTGCCGCGGCCGGGGGTTCCGCGATCCCCTTCGCCTGGGCCGTGAACGGTTTCTTTTCCGTGGCAGGGGCGTCGCTCGCGTCGATCGGCGCCCTGTGGCTCGGCTTCCGCTGGACGGTCGCGATCGGTGCGGTCCTGTATGTCATGGCGGGACTGCTGTATCGGCGGGTCGGCCGGGAAGTCCCTGTCAGGGCCGATTTCCCAGAGGCTGTTTCCCGTCCGCGGGGGGACGGATGACGCGGCGATTCCGGGTTCCTGCAATCGCCCTTCTCCTGTCTTCCGTCATGGCGGTGACCGGGTCCGTTTCGCGGGACGCCATGGCGGGAATCGTCGCCCTGTCCCGATCCCCGGGCGCTTCCATCGCACAGGAGGACGGCCCGAGAAAGATCCGGTCCGGGGCGGACTTCGCTCCCCATCCGCAACGGGACGCAACCACCCGGTACCGGATCCCGGTCATCATGCTCGTCCTCATAATCCTGCTCATCCTCTGGCTGGTCTACCGGACCTTCACCGGGTGGAAGCCGATGATTTCGCAGCTTGCACTTGACAGCCTCCACCCCGCTCCATATCTTGAACCGTGCGCCATTCCGGGAATCCGATTTCCGTGAACCATGGGGGCCAGGATCCAGGTCCCTGGCCTGTTCTATCGACGATCGGGGTAACGGTTGCCCGTCGGGCAAGATGTCCGTCATGCCCGGAATCAACAGCCCGCAAAGGGGAAAAAGGAGGAAGGGGCGATGCGAAAACGGTCACTGGTCGGCGTTTGCGTCCTGTTGGGGTTTCTGGCGTTCTTCCCTTCCGGCTGGGCTCAGGCGCAGACGATCAAGATCGGGATCAACGCCGAGCTCACCGGTGATATCCCCAAGGTGGGGGAGGGAACGAAGTTCGCGGCCCAGATGTGGCTCGAGGACGTCAAGGCCGCCGGCGGGCTTGCGGTGGGGGGGAAGAAGTACCCGGTAGAGCTCGTCATCGAGGACAACGAGTCCAAGGCGGAATCCGCCGTGAAGGCCGCCACCAAGATGATCACCGAGGACGGTGTGCTCGTCATGGTGGGACCGCAGGCATCCAAACAGGCGGTCCCGGCGGGAGGGATCGCGAACAACTACAAGACGCCGATGATCAGCCCGTGGTCCACCAATCCCGACACCACCAAGGACCGGCCGTACGTTTTCCGTGCCTGCTTCCTCGATCCGTTCCAGGGCCCGGTGCTCGCCAATTTCATCACGACGGAGTTCAAATTCACCAAGGCCGCGGTCCTGTACGACGTGGCGAGCGACTATCCCAAGGGCCTTGCCGAGTTCTTCAAAATGGCCTGGGAAAGACTGCATGGTCCCGGGTCCGTCGTGGCCTACGAAAGCTTCACCACCAAGGACACCGACTTCAGCTCCCAGCTGACGAAGATCAAGAATTCCGGCGCTCAAGTTCTCTTTACTCCTCAGTACTACAACGAGGTGGCCCTGATCGTGCAGCAGGCCCACCAGCTGGGGTGGAAAAAGCCGATCGTGGGGAGCGACAGCTGGGGCTCGGCCGAGACAGTCACCCTCTGCGGCAAGGACTGCTACGGGCTCTTCTTCAGCACCCACTACGCCGCCGCCGGGGCGACGGGGGCGACCAAGGAGTTCATCATCCGGTATCAGCGGAAGCACGGATACGTCCCCGACGACGTGGCCGCGCTCACCTGGGATGCCATGGGGCTCGTCCAGAAGGCGATTCAGGATACCGGGGGGCTCACGGGAGACCTGAAGAAGGACCGGGAAAACGTCCGTTCCGCGATGGGCCGGATCAAGAATTTCAAGGGGATTACCGGCGATATGACGTTCTCCGGGGGAGGCGACCCGACCAAGTGCGCCGTCATCGTCCGGATCAGCGACAAGGGCGAGTTCGAGTTCTACAAGGCCGCCTGTCCGTAAGGGGAAGCGGGCTCGGGACCCGGGTCCCGAGCCCGCCTTTCCTGAGCGCGCGAGCAGCTACCCGATGGTGATATTCCTCCAGAACCTGGTCAACGCCCTCCAGTGGGGGAGCTTCTACGCCCTCATCGCCCTGGGATACTCCATGGTGTACAGCATCCTCATGCTCTTCAACTTCGCGCACGGCGATATCTTCATGGTCGGGGCGTACATCGGGGTTGGTGTTTCCATGGCCCTCATCGCCCTCGCCTCCCTGGGCGCCGTCGCCATGCCCAACTGGCTGATCCTGGTGCTGACCATCCTCATCTCCATGTTCCTGACCTCGTTCGTCGGCATGATCGTGGAGCGGGTGGGATATCGGCCCTTGCGGGACGCGCCGCGAGCCTCTGCCGCGATCACGGGCCTGATGATCGGCATCATCCTGGAGACCGGCAACCTGGCCCTGCTGGGAGCCCGGCGGGTAAGCTTCCCTTCCCTGATCGCGACCACGACCTACGACGTGGGCGGCGTGTTCGTCACCAACAAGAAGATCATGATCGTTCTCGTGTCGTTCCTCCTTGCCCTCGCCCTGCACCAGTTCGTCCGGAGGACGAAGTGGGGGATGGCCATTCGGGCGATGGCCTTTGACGTTACCGTCGTGCCCCTGATGGGGGTGCCGCTGAACACCATGATCTCCCTCACGTTCGCGCTGGGGTCCGCGCTTGCGGCCGCCGCGGGGATACTCTTCGGAATTGCCTACCCCGTACTGGACCCGTACATGGGGATCCTGTTCGGCTGGAAAGCGTTCGTGGCCGCCATCCTGGGGGGAAGGGGGTCGGTCATGGGAGCCACGCTCGCCGGTTTCCTCCTGGGATTCACCGAAATCTTCGTCGCGATGATCTTCCCCTCGACG
>JAGGAJ010000198.1 GCA_017889845.1 Deltaproteobacteria bacterium | reverse complement strand
TGCCGGTTTTTTGTGCAGCCTCAACCCCCCTCCACGCGGAAGGAGGGGTCGGCGATCGACTCGCCCCTGCAGAGAGGGCAATGCCCAGGCCCCCGGAGCCGGTCCCGCTTCCGGAACAGGAATCCGCAATCCCTGCAGGCGGCCGGAATCTGCACCAGGCGGCGGCCGGCCGCACGGAGGCTTTTGCGGAGGTGCTCCAGGTGTTCCCCGATCTCCTTCTCGCGCCTGCCGACGGCCGACGACAGCTCCTTCGCGGTCAGGGGCCCATCCGCGAGGCAGGCGAGGATCCGGCGCCGGATCGTCTCCCGGTCCTCGGACGGGATCGCCGCACCCGGCCGGCCAAGGCTACGATTTTCTGGATGTCTTTGCGTAGAACGGCTCCAGGAGCTGGACGATTTTGCCGCTCCCGCACTTCGGGCATTTCCGTTTCCCTTCCTCGTACTCCCGGAAGGAGAGGATCTCCCGGAACGTCTTGCCGCACTTCGCGCATTTGAAGGAATACGTGGGCATGCGATCCTCCTTATACCCGATACCCGGGGAAGATGGAACCCTTCCCCCCAAGATATTTCAACGATGGAAATATTCAACCCCTTCGTCGGGGATGCCGCCATTCCGCCAGCCCCGGGCACCGCATCGCCCGCCACGGAGATTCACCTTGACGGTGCGGCCCCGGATTGGAAAAATGAGTCGATCCCGTGCAGGAACCGGCAGGCCGGCCGCGGCCGGATGCGAGGCGCGATCCGCGGAAATCCCCCGCGCCCGGCGAGGACATCGATGAGCCGAAAGATCAATTTCAACGCAGGACCCGCCGCACTCCCTCTTCCGGCGCTCGAACGGGCCCGGGAGGAGTTCCTCGACTTTTCCGGGAGCGGCATGTCGGTGATGGAGCACAGCCACCGCGGCAAGGAGTACGAGGCGGTCCACGACGAGGCAATCGCCCTCGTCCGGGAACTGCTCGGCGTGCCGGCGGGCTACGAGATCCTTCTGCTCCAGGGAGGCGCCACGACCCTGTTCGCCCAGATCCCCATGAACCTCCTGGAGAAGGGGAGCACGGCCCAATACCTCATCACGGGCGCGTGGGGCGAAAAGGCGCTGGGCGAGGCGAAGATGGTCTCCGCGATGTTCGGCGCCGGCGTGGCGGTCCAGAGCCTGGGCACCGGCGAGGGGAAGGAGAAGAGCTACACGCGTGTGCCCGCGCCCTCCGAGGTGAAGGTCGATCCCGCGGCGGCATACCTGCACATCACCTCCAACGAGACCATCCACGGGGTGGAGTTCAACGTCGACGGAACCCGCGGTTTCCCGAATACCGGGGCCGTCCCGCTGGTGGCCGACATGTCGAGCGACTTCCTCTGGCGGTCCTTCGACGTGACGAAGTTCGGGCTGGTGTATGCCGGCGCCCAGAAGAACATCGGTCCTTCGGGCGTGGTCGTGGTCGTGGTTTCGAAGGAGCTGGTGGAGAGGGGAAGGAAGGACATCCCCAAGATCTTCCAGTTCCGCACCCACGCGGAGAACAAATCCCTCTACAACACCCCGCCCACCTTCGGCGTCTACATGGTCCGCAATGTCCTCTCCTGGCTGAAGGGGCAAGGCGGTCTCGCCCGGATGGAGGAGGTGAACCGCAGGAAGGCGGCGCGGCTGTACGGCGTGATCGACGGGAATCCACGGTTCTTCCGTTCGCCCGTGGAGAAGGAGAGCCGTTCCGTCATGAACGTGGTCTTCCGGCTTCCCGGCCCGGAACTCGAGGAGCAGTTCCTCTCCGAGGCCAGGAAGCGCGGGATGGTGGGGCTGAAGGGCCACCGTTCCGTTGGCGGAATCCGCGTCTCCGCCTACAACGCCGTCTCCTATGAATGGGTGGACACGCTCGCCCGCTTCATGGAGGAGTTCCAGCGCGGAAAGTGAGCGCGGGGGCGCTGGGCTCCCTGTAATACCTGTAATACTAAGAAAACGAGGCCCTTCGGCCTTCCGGGCGAGGGGCCTTTTTTTTACCCATCCATGGTTGTGGGACCGGAAAAAAAGGGGAAAGTTTTTCCCTCCGGCCCGGCCCCCCCATCGAAACCATCCGGAAACAGTCAGGAATATCCGGCGCCGACGGTGGCATGCACGGTGCACTATTTCCCGGCATGGAACGGTCCGGACACCTATACATGATGAGGCGCCTCGCCGTGGCGGCGGCGTGCACGCTGGCCATCCTGCTGTCGCTCTGGCTTCCCCTGCTGGCCTACGTGCACTGCGATGCGATGAAGGAATGGAAGCGCGTCGCGGCGTCATGGATCACCGGGGAGGAAACCCGGCACCTGATGCGGTACCACGGCGCCGCCGTCCTGAAGATCACGCAGGACCGGGTCTACATCCTTCGCGAAAGCCGCTGGATCCCCGTGCGGAAGCGTACCCCGGGCTGAGCCGCCCCGTTCCCTCCCCTGCAAGATCTAACCCGGTTCAGCCCGTGATACGGGCGTGGGGCTACGTACCGCGCCGTGCCATGGTGTCCTGGAACTCCTGGCGGCCCTCTCCCCGCTGGATCGCGTCCACGTCGAACCCGCACGCCGGCCCGATGATGATCGGGCGGGAGTCGATGATCAGCCCCTTGCGGATGCCGTCGCGCTTTGGCATGGGACCCCCGGGGGGAGGAATCGAAAACGGGAATGCAGGTTACCCGGTGCGCACTCCGGCGGCCCGCACATCGGCGGAGACGTGCTCCCGGAACTGCGCGAAGTTCTCGTCGAACATTCCGGCCAGCTTCCGGGCCTGGGTGTCGTAGGCGCCCGCGTCGCGCCAGGTGGTGCGGGGGTCGAGGATGTCCGGCGGAACGTCGGGGCAGGATGTCGGGACGAGGAGGCCGAAGAACGGGTCCTGGCGCGTTTCCACCCCGTCGAGCTTCCCCGAGAGGGCGGCGTTCAGCATGGCGCGCGTGTACGGGAGGCGGATCCTGTGCCCCACGCCCGGCGGTCCTCCGGTCCAGCCGGTGTTCAGAAGCCAGACGCGGACCTTGCGACGGGCGATCTTCTCCCCCAGGAGCCCGGCGTACACGGACGGGTGGAGCGCCATGAACGGGGCGCCGAAACAGGTGCTGAACGTGGCTTCCGGATGGACGACGCCGCGCTCCGTCCCGGCCACCTTCGCGGTGTATCCCGAAAGGAAATGGTACATGGCCTGCTCTGGGGTCATCGCGGCGATCGGCGGGAGAACCCCGAACGCGTCTGCCGTCAGCATGACGATGTGCCTCGGATGCCCGACGGCCCCTTCCGCCGCCACGCGGGGGATCGAGGCAAGCGGGTAGGAAGCGCGGGTGTTCTCCGTGAGCGACGCGTCGTCCAGGTCGAGTTTCCGGGTCGACGTGTCCATGGCGACGTTCTCCAGGATCGTCCCGAACATCCGGGTCGTCCGGTAGATTTCCGGTTCCGCCTCCAGGGACAGCTTGATGACCTTGGCGTAGCAGCCCCCCTCGAAATTGAACACTCCCCGGTCGCTCCACCCGTGTTCGTCGTCCCCGACCAGCGT
>JAGGAJ010000197.1 GCA_017889845.1 Deltaproteobacteria bacterium | reverse complement strand
CGATCAGGGACGGGTACAGGTTGAACAGGAAGTGGGCGAGCACGGGGACGTAGACGTTCCCCGACGCCTTCCGCCCCATCCCCAGGAGCACCCCGGGGAGGAAGGTGAGGCTCCGGAACGCGGAGGGGGAGATCGCCACGTGTCCCGCCGCGAAGAGCAGCGCGGTGGGGAGGACCGGTTCCCATCCCGCTTCCTCGAACGCGTCGTAGAGGTACCCCCGGAAGAACACCTCCTCGGGGAGGGCCACCAGGAGGAGCAGGTGGGCAGCCATCGCGCCGTTCAGGGGGACGCTCCCCCGGTATGGCGAGAGGGCCGGCGGAAGGGGAAGGCGCGCGAAGAGAAGGAATGCCGCCGCCCCGACGGCGGCGAGGAGCAGCAGGGTCGTTGCGCTCCTCCGCAGGTCCGCCCCCGAGGCCCACGAGGGGACGCCGCGCCCCCGGTACCGCGGGAGCGGTGCGTAGAGGAACAGCGCGGCGGCGAGGAACGACGGGGAGAGCCATGGCAGCCGCGGGGAGAGCCGGACCGCGAGGTGGATGGACGCGACGACGGCGACGAAGACCAGCAGCGGTTTCGATGGGAACGATCTCCCCCCGGATTCCGGGGTGCGCTCCCGGTCGTCCCTTCGAAGAAACATGGGGCGCCTCATTCCGCCGGGCGGAGGCGCCCGAACAGGTCGGGGAACCGGTCCACCGTGAAATCCGGCGGCGCCTCGGCGAATCCCGCCATGCCGAGTCCGTACGTCACGCCACACGTGACCGTCCCCGCAGCCCGTCCCGCCAGGACATCGTTGCGCGAATCCCCGACCATGACCGCCTCCCGGGGGATCGTCCCCGCCTGCCGCAGGATGTGGGCCAGGCCCTGCGGGTGCGGCTTCTTGTTCTCGAAGCTGTCCCCTCCGCGGACCTCGAAAAAGTACCCGGAGAGGGACAGGCCGGCGAGGATCGCTTCCGTCATCGCCAGCGGCTTGTTCGTGAGCACCGCCATCCGGTACGTCCCCGCCCATTGCCGCAGCGCGTCGACCACTCCCGGGTACGCCCTCGTGGTGTCCAGGAGGTGGCGCCGGTAGTAGGAGAGGAAGCGGTCCAGAACCTCCGGCAGGAGGTCGGCCTTCCCCGGGGGGAGGGCCCGGCGGATCAGCATCATCGCCCCGTCCCCGACGTACGCGTGAATCGTCGGGTGCGGCAGGGGGGGGAACCCGAAGGATTCGAGGGCCACGTTCACGGCCGCGGCAAGATCATCCTTCGAGTCGATCAGCGTCCCGTCCAGGTCGAAGACCAGCAGCCGCGCCGCAACGTCCATATCGCCATTGTAAAGAAAATCCGCCGGATGGGGGATGGAGCCGCCCCGGACCGCGAGGCTGTAAACCTTATCCCGGCGCCGAGGTTGACAGCCTCCCGGCCTCCGGAGAGAATAAACCCTTCGATTTCCCGAGGGGAGTGGATCGTGGAACCGTTCTGGGGGAGGATCCGGGGGCAGGGGATGTCGGGGGAGGGGATCGGGGGCGCCGATGCCCTGGGGGTCCTGTCCATCCCGGACGCAGCCCTCTGGCGCCTGCTCGACGTCACGGAAGGGATCCGCCGCCGTTTCAAGGGCGACGGCATCCGCCTCTGCTCCATCGTCAATGCGAAGTCGGGGATGTGCACGGAGGACTGCTCCTTCTGCGCCCAGTCCCGCCGTTCGACGGCGGAGATCCGGAAGTACCCCCTCCTGACGGTGGAGGAGATCTTCGGGGCGGCGGCCGCCGCGAAGGAGCGCGGGGCCCGCGAGTTCTCGATCGTCGCCTCCGGCCTCTCGATGAGGAACCGGGAGGAGCTCGCGCGCGTGGGGGACGCGGTGGAGCGGATCCGGACGGAACTGGGGCTGGAAACGTGCGTGAGCCTGGGCGCCCTGGCCCCGGAGGACGTCTCGTACCTGCTCTCCCGGGGGCTGCGGTCGGTCCACCACAACCTGGAGACTTCCCGGTCCTTCTTCCCGAACGTGTGCACGACCCACGGGTACGAGCGGGACGTGGCGGCGGTGCGGGCGGCGAAGGCGGCCGGTGCTTGGGTGTGCTGCGGCGGCATCTTCGGCCTGGGGGAATCGGACGCGGACCGCGTGGAGCTGGCCCTTACCCTTCGGGAGCTCGGCGTCGACTCCATCCCGGTGAACTTCCTGAACCCCGTTCCCGGGACGCCGCTTTCGGGACGCCGGGTCCTCACCCCGACCGGCTGCCTCCGGATCATCGCCATGCTGCGCCTGACGAACCCGACTCGGGAGATCATCGTCTGCGGGGGACGGGAGGTGAACCTCCGGGACCTGCAGGCCCTGATGTTCGCCGCGGGGGCGACGGGGACGATGGCCGGGAACTACCTCACCACGGAGGGGCGGCCGGCGGCGGAGGACCTCCGGATGATCGCGGACCTGGGCCTCACACCCCGCTCTTAACCATCGGCCGGGGCCGGGGCCGCGACCACCACCACGAGGAAGCTCACGAAGTAGAGCCCCAGCAGCGGCAAAGCCATCAGCGTCA
Organism: Deltaproteobacteria bacterium; assembly: GCA_017889845.1. Lineage (GTDB taxonomy): Bacteria > Desulfobacterota > Deferrimicrobia > Deferrimicrobiales > Deferrimicrobiaceae > JAGGAJ01. Next base: position 1,006 of record JAGGAJ010000197.1, on the reverse strand, counting down.
GGTTGTACACGTCCGGCGTGGGGGTGAGGATCGCGGAGAGGACCGTGCACGCCAGGAGGGCGTGGCGCCACCGGTTCCGGAAGAACGACGGCTTGAGCAACCCCAGCCGGGCGAGGAAGAAGGAGGCCAGGGGGGCCTCGAAGGAGAGCCCCAGGGCGATCAGCATCGTCCCGCAGAAGGAGATGAACTTCTTCGCCGAGATGAGGGCCTGCACGTCCTGCGTTTCGAACCCCACCAGGAACCCGATCCCCGCCGGAAGGAGCACGAAGTAGCCCAGGAGCGCCCCGCAAAGGAACAGGGCTGTCGCCACCGCGACGACCGCCCCCCCCCACTTCCGCCACTCCGGCACCCTGGGGGCGACCACGCCGCGCCACAGGAGATACCCGGCCAGTGGGAGAGTCAGGACGAAGGCGCCGTACAGCGACAGGGACGCCAGGGCGATGAACCCCTCCTCGGGGGAGTAGGAGACGAGCCGCTTCCCCAGGAGGCGCACCAGCACGAGGAGGGCACGTTCCGAGAAGAGGAAGCAGACGACGGCCAGGAGCAGGAACGCGGCGGCGCAGGCTGCCAGCCCCTTGCGGGCCTTCTCCACCTCGCCGATGACGGTGAGGAACCGGTTTTCCAAAGGGGGATTTCCCTTCTCCGGGGGAGTCCCGGGGCACCGGTTGACCATCTTACCGCAGGGGGACCCCCCGGAGGGAAGGAGTCCGACCGTGCCGAGATTCGACGCCGATTACGTGCCCCGCTCCGCCATGGCCATCTACGCCCACCCCGACGACATCGAGTTCACCGTCGCAGGGACGCTGGCGAAGTGGGTCCGCGCGGGGTGCGAGGTCACGTACGTGCTGATCACCAGCGGAAACGCGGGAACCCACGATCCGGGGATGACCCGGAAGGCGCTGGAACGCGTCCGGGAGCGGGAGGAGCGGGAAGCGGCGCGGATCACAGGCGCGAGGCGGGTGGTATTCCTCCGGCGGGACGACTGCGAACTCGCCCCGTCCCTCGC
>JAGGAJ010000196.1 GCA_017889845.1 Deltaproteobacteria bacterium | reverse complement strand
CGCAGCGTGGCCGGCCGCTGCGCTGTGGCACAAGGTGCTGTTGAAGCAGTCGGGCGCGGTCCCCGCCGGGGCAGGCGGGCTCGGCGCCGGAAACGTCGTGAGATTCTGGCCGTCGCGGTGGCAGGTAGCGCATACCGAGAGGTTCCCCGGGCTCCCTGAGGTGACGGTATCCCTATGGGTGTAGTTCGCAACGTTGTCCCAAGGTTTCGGAGGGTGCGGTGAAGAGACCCCGGCGCCGTGACAGGCGGCGTTGTTCAAGCACGACACCGCCGCCCCGCTGCCGGTGAAGTTGGCACCGTGGCAGACCCCGCAATCGGGGAAACCGTTGGCCGCTTTCGCGGCGGTCCCGTGAGGCTGTGGAGCGGTAGGAACGGCGACCCACCCCGGGGGGTGGCCGGCCTCTCCGTGGCACAGGGTGTTGTTGTAACATCCGGGCGCCGTGCCTGCCGGGGCGGGCGTGGCCGGATGGTCCGCCGGGTTGTTCGGGGAGTTCGGGTAATGGCACTGCGCGCAGACCGGCGCGTTCGCCGTATCCGTGTTCGTGTGCGTGTACACGCCGCCGAGCCACGGCCTCGGCGCGTGCGGGGACGCCACGGCGCCGTGGCACAAGGCACCGTTGTTCATGCACGAAATATTCGCGCCGCCGCCGGAGAAGGCACTCCCGTGGCAAATCTGGCAGGAGGCGAAGCCGGAGCTGCCCGGCGCCTTCTTCGCGGAGACGCCGTGCTGCTGCGCCGCCGGGGCACTCGCGACCCAGCCGGGGACCGGGCCGTGGTGGCACCCGGACGCCGGGGTGAAGCACGATACGCCGGAGATCCCCCCCTTGAGGTCCGACCCGTGGCACTCCGCGCAGCCGCTGCTCCCGTTGTTGGCGATGTAGTCCTGCGTGGCGGTGCTCGCGTGCGTCCCGCCGGAAGGGGTGACCATCCACCCGGCGACGGAGCTGCCGGACGGCAATACGTGGTTCATGTTGTTGCTGGACCCGCCGGGGGTCTCGGCGGTGGAGCATCCGGCGGCCGCGGCAATAGCGGCCAGCAGGATCAGGCAACCGATCGGATTCCGGAATTTCCGGAGGGAAAGCATCCTCGAGGTCATGTCTCCTCCCGTTCTACTTGTGGCACTGCTTGCACCGGGTGTCGCTCTTGTTCCCGTGGCACCGGTAGCACGACCCGGGGTCGAGGCGCCCGTCGATCCTGTGGGTGACGACGTAATCCCCCCGGTGCGGCGCCATCCGGTCCGGGCGGTCGCCCGTCTTCACGTTCGGCTTGATCTCCTCCTTCCCGGCGTGGCACGTCTGGCAGAACGCCGGGGAGTGGCACGAGGTGCACAGGTTCTGCCCCTGGCGGGAGTACGTCCCGTGGGAGCCGATGAAGACCGAGGAGTGTCGGAACCCCGAGTACGGCTTCAGCGCACCGGTGGAAACGTCCTTGTGGCACTCGAGGCAGTCGACCCGTCCGGTCGGGAGGTCCTCCGGGTGCTTCGGGGGTACCGACGGGGTCTGCGATACGGCGGAGCAGGAAAAGAGCAGGGCGAGCAGGGCCGCCCCGAAGACGGTCACGGCTGTCGCGCGGCGCATCATTTCTTCCCTCCCGTGCTGGTCCCGAGGTCGAGGTTCAAACGGATCAGGCCCGCCCAGTCCTCCTCGAAGTCGGGGCTCTGGGTGTAGGCCAGGCTGCCGGAGATCTGGAGGGACGCGAGGAGCTGGTACCCCGCCGTGCCGACCACCTGGAACTGGTCATCCTTCCCGTTGATCTCCTGCTTGTATTGCACGGTCAGGGCGTCCAGGGTCACGCGGAACTTGCCCGGGGAGTACGAGGCGAAGCCGCGGTACTCCTGGTACTCGTTCGCCGCCTGATCCGCGGAGACGAAGGCCGCCGATAGCCCCGCCACGTCCTTCTTGTCGTTGTAGGTGTAGCGCAACCCCACCCCCCCGCGGATCGCGTCCCCGGGGTCCCCCTCCTTGTGGTCGAGGCTCTTCCCCGAAAGCTCGAGCGTCCAGCCGGGGACGAACTCCCAGTCGAGCACGCCGAAGATCGAGGAGACCTTGTCGTTCGGATTCACCGAGGGGGAGAGGAACGCCGGGTTCAGCGCCCCCCGGAAGAGCCCCTTGTACGTGTACGATTCGTAGCCGGCGGCGATGTCGAAGGTCGAGCCGGGGACGATGCGGACCGCGTACCGCTGGTACGCCATCTCGCTTGCATCCTGGTTGTACGTCGCCTGCCCGGTCAGCTCCACGCCATTCGCCACGCGCAGCCACAGGTCGCCGCCGTACAGCTCCAGGTCCTTCTCCGAAACATCCCCGTTCTCCTTGACGTACGAGGCGCCGATCTCCACGAAGCCGGACTGCGCGAAGAAGAGCCGGGCCCCGTACACGGAACTCCCGCCGCTGACGTTGTCCACGATGGAGTACTCCACGGGGACCCCGCCGTATACCGATATCCCCAGGCCGACGGGGGTCGTCACCTTGGCGAAGCCGCCGTCGACGATCCCCACCGCCGACCCTTCCGTCATGAAGAAGCGGCCGAGCTTGAGCTGGGCGTTCCCCTCCGGGTGCAGGTATTCGAGGTAGAGGCTGCCGACCTCGCCGGAGGTCCCGTTGTCGCCGGTATCGTCCCCCAGGTCGACCCGCCCCCACCCGTAGAAGTGGAAGGAGACGGGCTTCCCGCCGATGTTCGTCGCGTCCGTCGACAGGTATTCGTACAGCGGGGCGTACTTGTCCTTCTGCCCCCCGGAGAGCTCCCTCTCGTAAAACAGGCCGTACGTCTTCGAGGAGAGAGTCAGGTCCGCGGCGGCGGCGCCACCGGTCAGGGCGGGAAGGAACAGGGAAGCGGAAAGGGAGAGGCAAGCGAGGGCGAGAACCTTTCGGAGGTTGCTCCGGCTCGTCCGTTGTCCCATTCGAACCCCCCAGCGGTTATTTGAAGAAAATTGTCGCAGGACCGGGACCCCCCGGTCAACGATTTTTATTTACATAATACCGTTTTATTTTGCCGATGAACGGGAAACCCGCTCCCCGTCCATCGATTCCGGGAGGTAGGTTTTTTGAATCCCCACGGAGCGCGCCGCACCGGATTGACCTGCGGGTTCGCCGGCGGGACGGTGAACGCCGTGATCTTGCGACTGCGGGAAACCGCCACTCTGGGCTAACCATCGAACAAGTGTCGTTCCTGTTATGTGGAAAAACGGGCCAACTCTTTGAATCTGCCGGTGAACGGCAGGAGGAGGTCACCATGAAACGAAGGATCCTTTTCGGGATCTCGTTCCTGCTCCTGACGACGCCCATCCTTTTGGTCGCCTGCGGCGGAGACGACGATGGAGTCGCGCCGCAGCCGACGCCCACACCGACCGTCGTCACGATGTTCGCCTCGCTGGACAACACGCAGGAGGCGCCGTCGCCGACGGCCTCCACTGCCAAGGGGTTCGGCATGTTGACCCTGGACACCGCGACGAACCGGATTTCCGGATTCATCGTTGATACCGTCGCGAACGCGACGGCGGCGCACATCCACGGTCCCGCGGCACGGGGGACGCCCGCGGGCGTGCTCGTTCCGATGATCCCGGCCGGTCCCGGCCTCTGGGTCCTCCCGGACAATGCGGTGCTGCCGGCGGCGAACGCGGCGGACTTC
>JAGGAJ010000195.1:3680-6264 GCA_017889845.1 Deltaproteobacteria bacterium | reverse complement strand
CATTCAACTGCCAACCACAAAACCATGGAGGTCAGAAGAACGATGAAGAAGACGATTCGGATCGCGGCGATGGCCGCCGGCGTGGCGATGCTCCTTTCGGGGATCGCATTTTCGGCCGACATCAAGGTCGGGCACCTCGCGGACCTGACCGGCCCGACGGGCGAGGTCGGGAAGTCATACGCCCAGGGTGTCCAGGACTACAAGGAGTGGGTAAACGCCCACGGCGGGATCAACGGGAAGAAGGTCGACATGCCGATGTTCGACTACGCCTACGACAAGAACAAGGCGGTCAACCAGTACAAGAAGTACAAGGAAGAGGGCGTCGTCGCGATCCAGGGGTGGGGCTCCGGCGACACCGAGGCGCTCTCCAAGACCACCGGGGACGACAAGATCCCGTACATCTCCGCGTCGTACTCCGCCCACCTGACCGACCCGGCGAAGACCCCGTACAACTTCTTCTGCGCGCCCGATTACACCACCGGCCTGCGCGCCGGGCTCAAGTACCTGAAGGACAACTGGAAGGAGAAACGGGCCCCGAAGGTGGTCTTCATCTACCCGAACGTGCCCTACGGCATCGCCCCCATCAAGGGCGGGAAGGAGTACGCGAAGGAGCTGGGATACGAGGTCTTAAGCGACGAGATCGTCGACCTGAAGGCGATCGAGGCGAACTCCCAGATGCTCTCCGTGAAAAACAAGGGCGCCGACTTCGCGTGGGTCGGCGGGACGACGAACTCCACCGCCGTCATCCTGAAGGACGCCAAGAAACTGGGTCTTTCGACGCGGTTCTTCATCAACATCTGGGGAGCCGACGAGACGACGCCGAAACTGGCAGGCGGGGCGGAGGAAGGGGCTCTCGTGATGACCGGATCCACCGTGTACGGTTCGAACGTCCCGGGGATGAAGCAGCTCATGGAGATCACGAAGAACCAGCCCCAGGTGACTCATTACATCCGGGGGTACGTCTCGATGATGGTCCTCACCGAGGCGCTCAAGCGTGCGGACAAGGCCGGGAAGATCGACGGTCCGTCTGTGAAGGCCGCGCTCGAGACGCTGAAGGATTTCGACACCGGCGGGCTCACCCCGGCGAAGATCACCTTCACGCCGGCCGACCACCGTCCGTCGATGACCGTCAACATCATGGAATTTCAGAAAGGGAAGATGGTCCTGAGGCAGTCGATCGAGCTGCCGCGCAAGGCGGAGTGGCTGGGTCTGTAGGAGAACGGATCCACAGGCGGGACGGGCGGGGGGTCTTCGGCCCTCCGCCCGGTCTTTCCGGATAACGGGAACGGGCGGGAAGCGATGCTGAACGTAAACAACATCGAGGTCATCTACTCCGACGTCATCCTGGTGCTCAAGGGGCTTTCCCTTGTTGTGCCGGAGGGGAAGATCGTGGCCCTCCTGGGCGCCAACGGGGCCGGCAAGAGCACCACGCTCAAGGCGATATCCGGCCTTCTCAAGTCCGAGGAGGGGGAGGTGACGGACGGGGAGATCCTTCTCGGTGGCCGGAAGATCAACGGGATGGACCCGGAGGACATCGTCCGGGAAGGGGTATTCCAGGTCATGGAAGGGCGCAGGGTCTTCGAGGACCTCACCGTGGAGGAGAACCTGCGATGCGGCGCCCACACGCGAACGGACCAGAAGAACGTCAAGACGGACTACGACCGCGTGTACGCGTACTTCCCGCGCCTGAAGGAACGACGGAAAGGATTGGCGGGATACCTGTCCGGGGGGGAGCAGCAGATGCTGGCGATCGGCCGGGCCCTGATGGCGCGCCCGAAGCTCATGCTCCTGGACGAGCCGTCCCTGGGGCTGTCGCCGCTTCTGGTCAAGGAGATCTTCGGGATCATCAAGGACATCAACGTGAAGGAGAAGACGACGATCCTCCTCGTCGAGCAGAACGCCCGCGTGGCCCTCTCCATCTCGAGTTATGGTTACATCATGGAAAACGGGAAAGTGGTGCTGGACGGCGAGACGGAGAAACTGATCAATAACGAGGACGTCAAGGAGTTCTACCTCGGCATGACGGAGGTGGGCTCCCGCAAGTCGTACCGCGACATCAAGCATTACAAGCGCCGCAAGCGCTGGCTCTCTTAAAATCAGGGACGTAGTTACAAACTTACAATCAGGGACGTAGCTGTACAGTTATAAAAGGGGGAAGCCTCGGTTCCAATTTCCGGCTGTTTACCACGGTGCATCATATTAGTTTTTAATTATGTCCCTGAATGTGAGTTTGTAAGTTTTCAGCTACGTCCCTGATTGTAAGGGGGAGGATGATGGACAGGACGAGAGGATACTTCGACGAGGAACAGGAGACGATGCCGGCGGCACGGCGCGCGGAGGTCCACCGCGAGCTCCTGCGCGAAACGGTCCGGCACGCCTACGAACGCGCCCCTGCCGCCCGCCGGAAGATGGACGCGGCCGGGGTGCGGCCCGAGGACATCCGGGAACTCGCCGACCTGCGAAGAATCCCCCTCACGAAGAAGGCGGACCTGAAGCACATCCAGAAAGGGGAACCACCTTTCGGCGGGCTGGCAGCGCTGCCCCCGCGCGCGATGCGCCGCATCTACGTTTCCCCCGGACCCAC
>JAGGAJ010000195.1:0-3628 GCA_017889845.1 Deltaproteobacteria bacterium | reverse complement strand
CCGTTCTACGCCGCCGGCTTCCGGGAAGGGGACATCGTCCAGAACACCTTCATGTACCATTTCTCCCCGGCGGGCCTCATGTTCGACGAGGCGCTGCAGCGGATCGGCTGCACCGTCATCCCGGCGGGCGTGGGGAACACGGAGATGCAGGCACAGGTGATGAAGGAGCTCTCCGTCACCGGGTACGTCGGGACGCCCTCGTTCCTGATGAGCATCCTCGAGAAGGCCCTGGAGATGGGGGCCGCACCCGGCACCGGGCTCTCGCTGCAGGTCGCCCTGGTGACCGGCGAGATGCTCCCCGAGCCGCTGCGCGCGCGCCTGCGCGATGAATTCGGCGTCCAGGTCCGGCAATGTTACGGCACCGCCGACGTGGGATCGCTCGGGTACGAATGCTTCGAGGCGAAGGGGATGCACGTCCCGGACGAGATCCTGATGGAACTGGTCGACCCGGCCACCGGCGACCCGGTCCATCCCGGTTCGATCGGCGAGGTGGTAGTGACACTCCCCGACCGGACGTACCCGCTGGTCCGGTTCGCCACCGGCGACCTCTCCATCCTCTCCGAAGATCCTTGCCGGTGCGGACGGACTTCCCCCCGCCTGCTCAAGCTGGTCGGCCGGGTGGACCAGGTCACCAAGATCAAGGGGATGTTCGTCCATCCCGAGCAGGTGGCCCAGCTCGAGATGAAGGTGGCCGAAATCGCCACCGCCCAGTTCGTGGTCACCCGGGAGGGGCACGAGGACCGGATGGAGATGCGGATCGTCCTTGCGGAAGGCGCCACCGCATCGGACGCTCTCGCGGGCCGGATCGTCGAGGCCGCCCGGGAGATCACCCGCCTGCGGGGCGAGGTCCGCTTCCAGCCTGCCGCGGAGGTCCAGGAGAGGGAAAAGAAGATCGTCGACAACAGGAAGTGGGACTGATTATCCCGGAAGGCCGCCCCAGGAGGGTCGCATGGATGCCGCCACGCTGAACAAACAGTTGGAAACGTATCTCCGGGTCCACACGTTCCCCGTCGGGATCAAGTCGCTCAAGCCCGGGGAACCGCTGCCCGAGAAGGTGAAGATCCCCATGAAGCACCTCGGCGTGAAGGTGGCGATCTGCCAGGCCATCTCGATCGCTCGCCGCTACGGCTGGACGATGGCGTTCTCCGGAAACGACCTGTCGTGCCCCATCGCCAAGGCGGTATTCGGTTTCGAGGAGCGAAACGACTACTACAACACCGGGTCGCTGGCCGACGGGATGTACGCCTCCTGCAGGGAGGCGGGCGCCCGGTTCGAGGACGCACTCGCCAAGTACGACCCCGGGGAGTATGCATACGTGGTCGCCGGGCCCCTCGGGCGGGTCAATTACGACCCCGACACGGTGCTGGTGTACGGCAACTCCGCCCAGGTCCTGCGGCTGCTGAACGCGGCCCTCTACAAGCGGGGGGGGAGCATCCAGAGCGATTTCTCCGGCCGCGGCGACTGCTCCGACATCGTAATCAAGGGGAAGAAAAGCGGCGAGCCGCAGGTGATCCTCCCGTGCTACGGCGACCGGATCTTCGGGATGACCGCGGACGACGAGATGGCCTTCACCTTCCCCTTCGGCCGCGCGCAGGAGATCGTGGAAGGGCTGGAGAAGACGCACGCGGGCGGGATCCGGTACCCGGTTCCGATCTACCTGCGGTACCAGGCCGACTACCCCAAGTCGTACCAGGATCTCGAGAAGCTCTGGGAAGAGGGAAAGAAGAAGTAGCCGTGTATCGCCTGACGCCGGCGGAGGAGATCCGGACCCGCATCGCGAAGCTGCAGGAGAGGATGCGGCAGGCCGGCCTCGACGCCGCCTTCCTCGTCCAGAACGCCGACCTGTTCTACTTCGCCGGCTCGATCCAGCAGGGGATCCTGGTCGTTCCGGCCCAGGGGAATCCAACCTACTTCGTCCGCAGGGTGTACGAGCGGGCGGTGGAGGAGTCGCCCCTCCCGGAGATCCGCCAGATCGCAAGCCCCAAGGATGTCGCGGCGCACTACGCCGGGAAGGGAGCGGTTTTCGCCAAAGTCGGCTTCGAGCTCGACGTCCTCCCCGTCGGCACGTTCCTCCGGTTCCAACAGGTCTTCCCAAGCGCGCAGCCAGAGGACGTCTCCGGGATCATCCGCGAGATCCGCGCCATCAAATCGCCCCACGAGGCAGCGGCGTTGCGGGAATGCGGCCGGAAGCTCGCCGAAGTCTTATCGGGCGCGCGGGGAAAGATCCGCCCCGGGATGACGGAGATGGAGCTCCAGGGGATGCTCCACGGGGAGTCGATCGCCGGCGGGCACACCACCATTACCCGGATGCGTGCCTTCAACCAGGACCCCGGGCTAGGCTGCGTCATCTCCGGCCCCGACGCGGCCATTCCCTCGTACGCCGATTTCCCGACGTCGGGGAAAGGTTCGTCCCCCTATGTCCCGGCGGGGCAGGGGTACCGCGCCTTCGCCGGTGGCGATCCGATCATCGTGGACATCATGTGGGCCCAGCACGGCTACCTCGTGGACATGGCCCGCACCTACAGCATCGGCGCCCTGCCCGCAAAGTTGGAGGATGCGTACGACCGCGCGGTCTCCGTGCTCCGCGCCATCGAGGCGAAGATATGCCCGGGCGCCGTGGCGGGAAACCTCTACGAGTCGGGGCTCGCAGTAGCCGCCGCCACCCCTTACGCGGCGAACTTCATGGGCCCCCCGGGGTATAATACAAAGTTCATCGGCCACGGCGTCGGCATCGAGGTGGACGAGATCCCCTTCATCGCGAAGGGGGCGCCCACGGTGCTCTCGCCGGGCATGGTCTTCGCCCTCGAACCGAAGTTCGTGTTCCCGGGGGAGGGGGCCGTGGGGCTCGAGAACACGTACCTCGTGACCGGGGACGGCTTCGAAAAGCTGACGCCGCTCGAGGAAGGGATCCTCCGCTGCGGCGGAGGATGAGAAGGAGGCCGGCGTGAAGAGGGTCCTGAACCGGGAAGACGCCGTGCTCATCGTGGTGGACGTGCAGGAGCGCCTCGTCCCGGCCATCCACCCGGAGCTGTACGAGCGGTTCCTGAAGAACATGAAGATCGTCGCCGAAGCCGCGGGGACGCTCGGCCTGCCGATCCTGCTCACCGAGCAGTACCCGAAAGGTCTTGGCAAGACCGTTCCGGACGTGACCAGGGCCCTGGAGGGGAAGCCGTACCAGCTCATCGAGAAGGTCACCTTCAGCTGCGCGCGGGACGAGGGGTTCCTCGACGCCCTTTCGAAAAAGGGGCGCCGGCAGGTCGTCCTGGTGGGGATGGAGACCCACGTCTGCGTCTACCAGACCTCCGTGGACCTGACGAACGCCGGGTACGAGGTGTTCGTCCTGGACGACGCCGTCTCCTCCCGGTTCCTCCACAACTACCAGAGCGGCATCGCGGCGCTGCGCGACGCGGGCGTCGTCGTGGTCAGCACGGAAACGGCCGTCTTCCAGCTGATGAAGGTGGCGGCCACGCCGGAGTTCAAGAAGATCTCGTCCCTGATCCGATGACGATCCGCGCGCGTCGGCTAGCCCTCCTGGCGGCGCTGGCATTCTGCCTTGCATGCCCTGCACACGCCGCGAAGCAGGTGGTCGCCCTGTTCCCTCCCGAGACGACGGAGACCGGCGCGGACA
>JAGGAJ010000194.1 GCA_017889845.1 Deltaproteobacteria bacterium | reverse complement strand
CTCCTCGGCAAGGTCGGGCTCGCCGACCGGGCCGGGGCGTACCCGGACCGCCTTTCCGGCGGGGAGCAGCAGCGGGTCGCGGTGGCCCGGGCGGTGGTCCACGAACCGGTCCTGTTGCTGGCGGACGAGCCGACGGGGAGTCTGGACGCGGAAACGGGGGGGCGTGTCCTCGGGCTCCTCGTCGGGCTCGCGCGGACCGGGTGGCGGACGATGGTCGTCGTGACCCACAGCGACGCCGTTGCCCGGGCCGCCGACCGGGTGCTCGCCATCCGGGACGGCCGCCTCGTGGAGGAGACGGGCCCGGGAGGGGGCGCTGCATGATCCTCCGGCTCGCCGGCCTGCGCCACCTTTCCCGGCATCCCCTGCAGCTGGCCTTCGGCGTCGTGGGCGTGGCCATGGGGGTGGCGGCGGTATTCTCGATCGACCTCGCCAACGAGAGCGCCCGGCGCGCCTTCCGGCTCTCCGCGCAGACCGTCGCGGGGAAAGCGACCCACCGGATCGTCGGGGGCCCTTCCGGCCTGGACGAGACGCTCTACGCATCGCTCCGGCGCCACGGTGGATCGCGGACGATCGCCCCGGTCGTCGAGGGGTATGCCCGCGTTCCCGCGCACCCCGGGATCACCCTGCACATTTTGGGGGTCGACCCGTTCTCCGAGGCGCCGTTCCGCGACTACACGCCGGGGACGTCGGCGGGCGCCGGCATTCCCCGCCTCCTGACGCACCCCGGCGCGGTGCTCCTCCTCGAGGGGACGGCGGAGCGGCTGGGGATCTCGCCGGGGGAGGCTCTCCCGCTGCGGGTCGGCCTCGAACCCGCGCATGTCACGCTCGCGGGCTTCCTCCGGCCGGGAGACGAGGTGACCCGACAGGCGCTGGAGACGACCGCCGTCGCGGACATCGCGACGGCCCAGGAGCTCCTCGGCAAGGAGGGGCGGTTGTCCCGGATCGAACTGCTGGTCCCCGGGGGCGCGGAGGGGGAGACGACCCTCTCCCGGATCCGGGAGATCCTTCCGCCGGACGCGGAGATCCTCCCCGCCGGCGCCCGGGACAGCGCCCTGGAGCAGATGACCCGGGCCTTTTCCCTGAACCTGAGCGCCCTGAGCCTCCTCACCCTCGTGGTCGGCATGTTCCTCGTTTACAACACGATGATCTTTTCCGTCCTGCAGCGCCGGCAGCTCGTGGGGACGCTGCGGGCGCTCGGGGTCACGAGGGGGGAAGTGTTCGCGCAGGTCCTCTCGGAAGCGGCGGCCCTCGGCGCGGCGGGAACGGTCCTGGGGCTTCCCCTCGGGTACCTCCTCGGCAAGTTCCTCCTGGGGATGGTCACCCGCACCATCGGGGACCTGTACTTCGCTCTCTCCGTCCGGGAGGTCTCGGTGACGGGCTGGACCTTTCTCAAGGCGGTCGGGTTGGGGACGTTCGGCGCGGTCGCTGCGTCCCTGTGGCCCGCCCACGAGGCGACCTCCACCCCGCCCCGGGACGTGATGCGCCGTTCCGCCGTCGAGACGGGGGTGCGGAAGGTCCTCCCGGCACTCTCCGCGGCGGGGGCCGGCCTGATCCTGCTGGGCGCCGGGATGCAGCTCTATCCCTCCCGTAGCATCCCCCTGTCTTTCGGCGGGCTGTTCTCCATCGTGGCGGGGTACGCGCTCCTCGCGCCGGGAGCGACCACCCTCCTGGTCCGGGGTATCCGGCCGATCCTCGGCTTCGCGTTCGGCACGCAGGGATCGATGGCGGCCCGGAGCATCCCGGCCTCCATCAGCCGGACGGGGGTGGCGGCCGCCGCCCTCGTGGTCGCCGTTTCCACCACGGTGGGGATCGGGATCATGATCGACAGCTTCCGCCGGACGGTTTCCGACTGGCTCGACCAGTCCCTGCGGTCGGACATCTACGTCTCCTCCGCGGAGGATCGCCGGGGTCCCGGCCAGCCGCCCCTCCCGCCGGATCTGATCGAAGGCGTCTCCTCCGCCCCGGGGGTCCGCCAGGTCGCCCTCGTCAGCCGCCGGACCCTCGAGTCCCCTTCGGGATTCACCGAGCTGTTCGTGATGCGGATCCCCCGGGAGAGCCTCGACGCCTTCCGTTTCCGGGAAGGCGACCCCCGCGACGCCTGGGAGGCGCTGCTCGGCGGCGCCGTCATCGTCTCGGACCCGTACGCGTACCGCCGCGGCGTGAGGAAGGGGGACACGGTGCGCCTGCGCACCGACCGGGGAGAGCGGGAGTTCCCCGTGGCGGGGGTTTATTACGACTACAGTTCGGACCAGGGATTGGTGTCCATCCTCGGGGATACGTACGACCGGTTCTGGGACGACCGGGGGGTGGATTCGATCGGGATCCGGCTCTCGCCCGGGACATCGCCCGACGCCGCGATCGGGCGGATCCGCGGGATCGCGGGCGACCGGCCGGTCCTGATCCGCTCCAACCGGTCGTTGCGGGAGGCGTCGCTGCGGGTCTTCGACCGGACCTTCGCCGTGACGAACGTCCTTCGTACCCTCACCGTCCTGATCGCCTTCGTCGGCGTCCTGAACGCGCTGCTGGCGATCCAGATGGAGCGCACCCGGGAGCACGCCGTGCTGCGGGCCATCGGGCTCACACCCCGCCAGGCGTGGGGTCTGGTCGCGGGGGAGTCCGCCGTGATCGGGACGGTCGCCGGGCTCCTCGCCGTCCCGCTCGGGGCGGCGCAGGCGCTGGTGCTCATCCGGTTCATCAACCGCCGCTCCTTCGGGTGGACGATGCAGACGTTCGTCGACCCGTGGATCCTGCTACAGGCCGTGGCGCTGGCCCTGGCCGCCTCCCTTCTCGCCGGGCTCTACCCGGCGAGCCGGCTGGCGCGCTCCTCCCCCGCCCGTGCGCTGCAGGAGGAGTGAATGTCGCGGCGCCGGCTCCTGGCCATCGTCCCGCTCTGCGCAGCCGCGCTTCTCGCTTCCGGCTGGTTCCTGCGGCGCGCCCTCGCCCCGCTCCCCGCGCCCTCTCCCCCGCCCGCGTCCGTGACGGCGCTGCTCGGAGGGGAAGGCCCGGGCGGGTTCGCCCGCGCGACGGCCCCCCGCGACTTCCGGTTCCCGGACGACCACGGCCCGCACCCGGAGTTCCGCCACGAGTGGTGGTACTTCACCGGCAACCTCCGGGCGCCCGGGGGCCGGCGCTTCGGGTACCAGCTCACCTTCTTCCGCTTCGCCCTGTCCCCGGACGCTGCCGACCGGGGGTCGCGGTGGGCGACGAACCAGGCGTACATGGCCCACTTCGCCGTCACCGACGCGCAGGGGAACCGGTTCCGCTTCTTCGAGCGGACCGGCCGCGGGGCCCTGGGCATCGCCGGGGCGACCGCACGACCGTTCCGGGTGTGGCTCGACGACTGGTCCGCGGAAGGTGCGGATGCCTCCACCCTGCCGATCCGGCTGCGGGCCGCGGAAGGGGGAACGTCGGTCGACCTCGTCCTCGACTCCGCGGGGCCGATCGTCCTGCAGGGGGACCGGGGGCTCAGCCGGAAAGGCGCCGCCCCGGGGAACGCGTCGTACTACTACTCGATGACCCGCCTGGCGACCCGCGGAAATGTGCTGGTGGAAGACACTTCGCTCCCGGTGGAGGGGAGCTCCTGGCTGGACCGCGAGTGGGGGACCAGTTCCCTCGAAAAGGGGCAATCCGGCTGGGACTGGTTCGCCCTGCAGC
>JAGGAJ010000193.1 GCA_017889845.1 Deltaproteobacteria bacterium | reverse complement strand
GACCGCGCTGACGGTCGGGACCGGCGAGCGGGAGATGGCGCGCACCACCTCCTCCTCGTTGAACGCCCAGAGGTCCTCGATGGAGCCGCCGCCGCGCCCCACGATGACGACGTCCACGCCGCCCCGGGCGTACAGCGCGTCGAGGGCCCCCGCGATGTCCGCCGCCGCCCCATCCCCCTGCACGAGAGAGGGCGCCAGGGTGATCGCCACGGCAGGGAACCGGCCGCGGGCGACCCGCACGATGTCGCGGAGCGCGGCGCCGTGGCGGGAGGTGACGATCCCGATCCGCCGCGGGAACGCGGGCAGGGGGCGCTTCCGCGACGGGTCGAACAGCCCTTCCCCGGCCAGCCGGTGCTTCCGCTTCTCCAGCTCCACGAGGAGGTTCCCGACGCCCCGTACTTCGACGGAGTGCGCGTAGATCTGGTACTCCCCCTTGCGCTCGTACACGCCGAGGGAGCCGGTCACGATCACGGTCTGCCCGTCGCGGATCTCGCCGAGGATGTTCCTCTCCCGACCGCGGAAGAGGACCACGCGGACCTGGGCCCCCTCGTCCTTCAGGGAAAAGTAGCGGTGCCCGGACGCCTCGTAATATTTGTAGTTCGAGATTTCGCCCTCAACCCGGACCGTACGGAAGGCGGACTCCAGAACCTGCCGGATCCGGGCCGTGAGAGCGGATACGGAGAGGATCTCCACGACCGCTCTCCCCCTACCTTTTTGGAGCCCGGGCGAGGAGTTCCTCGACCGTCACGGCGCGGATCCCTTCCCGTCGGAGGTCCGGGAGCATACCGAGCAGCGCTGCAAGCGTTTCCCTCCGCGAGTGGCAGATCAGGACCGCCCCGCCGTGCTCCTTCGCCGCCGCGATCGCCCGCTTCCACCGTCGGCGCATCTCTTCCGGCCGCGGATCGTCGTCGAGGAAAACGTCGCGCCGCAGGGCGGGAACGCCCGCGCGCGCTGCTGCCTCCGTGCCGAGGGAACCGGCGACCGTGACGCTGTCGACGAAGAAAAACCCCTTCCCCTTCAGCAACGCCGCGAAGGCGTCCATCGCAGCCGCGTCGGAGGTGAAGGCGGACCCCATGTGGTTGCTCGCCCCCGTGGCGGTCGGCACGTCGAGCGCCATGCGGGTGAACGCCTCCTCCATCTCCCCGGCCGTCATGCCCCGCCGGAGACGGAACGGTTCCGTACTGTCGATCGACGGCCTTTCCGGCTCCATCGGGACATGGAGGATCACCGCGAACCCTTTCGATCGTGCGGAGGCTGCGATCGTCCTCGAGGAGGGGCCGAACGGGAGAACGGAGGCGGTGATCTTCTCGGGGAAGGCGAGCCACTCCGCGTCCCGGACCGGGTCATAGCCGAGGTCGTCCACGACGATCGCAAGGAGCGGGGACCGCCCTCCGCCGCCGGGCGTTGCCGAATCGTTATCCCCCGCAGAAGCGCGGGCCGGGGCGGCGGGGGTGAAGGAGGAGGGACCGGCGGGGGGATTCCCTTCCCCCGGCGGGATCAGGAGCGTCACGCCCGCCGCGAGGAGACCGGCGAGGAAAGCACCCGCCATCAGCGTCCCCCAACCACGCCGCTTCTTCCGGCCGTCCGCCGGCTTCGGGGGAAACCGCCTCATCCGGAACAGCCGCGCCTGTTTCTCAGGACGCCTTCTTCTGGTCGATGAACCGGGATTTGAAGATCTCCCAGCCTTTCAGCAGCTCCACCGCCCGGTCCAGCTGGGGGTCCTTCGCGTCTTCCTTCCGGGCCTCCGGGGCCGCCGGGGCCTCCTTCCGGCCGCCCTTCCGGTCGTCCTTCTTCTCCTCCTTCGGCGGGGTCGGGACCGCCGCCGGGGCCTCTTCCTCCTCTCCCCGGAGGTGCCGCTCGATATCCTTCTCCCTGAGCGCCCCCGGATGGCCTTCGGGCGCTTCCCGACCGTCCGTCACCAGGATGTCGGGCTCGATCCCCTTCGCCTGGATGGAGCGCCCGTTCGGGGTGTAGTACCGGGCCGTGGTGAGCCGCAGGGCGGAGCCGTCGTCCAGCGGGAGGATGGTCTGTACCGAGGCCTTGCCGAAGGTCTGTTGCCCGAGGATGATGGCGCGGCCGTGGTCCTGCAGCGCACCGGCGACGATCTCCGACGCGGAGGCGGACCCGGCGTTGACCAGCACCACGATCGGGAAACCCATGTAGGTTCCTTCCTTGTGGGCGGCGTACTTCATCTTCTGGGCCTCCACGCGCCCGTCGGTGTATACGATCAGTCCCGATTCGATGAACTCGTCCGCAATCTTCACCGCCTGGTCGAGAAGTCCGCCGGGATTGTTCCGAAGGTCGAGGACGAGCCCCCTCAAGCCGCCCTTCTCCTTGAGGAACCCCTGGACGGCGCGTTCCAACTCGGCGTGGGAGTCCTGCTGGAACTGCGCCAGCCGGATGTATCCGATCCCGTCCCCGAGGTACTTCGCCCGGACGGATCGAATCTTGATGATGTCCCGCGTGATCGTGTAGGTTTTCGCGTCCGGGGACGATTCCCGCACGACCGTGATCGCGACCTTGGTACCCGGCTCCCCGCGGAGTCGCTTCACCGCGTCCATCACGTTCATGTTCTTGGTGGACTCGTTCTCGATCCGGACGATCCGGTCTCCGGCCTGAATGCCCGCCCGGGCCGCGGGGGTGTCCTCGATGGGCGCGATGACCGTGAGATACCCGTCCTTCATCCCGATCTCGATCCCCAGACCCCCGAAGGCACCCTTCGTCTCCACCTCGACCTGCTTGAGCATGTCCTGCGTCAGGTAGGAACTGTGGGGGTCCAGGGTCTGGATCATCCCGCTGATCGCCCCCCGGATCAGGTTGTCCGAATTGACCTCCTCGACGTAGCTGTTCTGCACGACGGAGAGAACGTCACCGAACAGCTTCAGCTTGCTGTAGGCCACGGTGGCCTGCGCCGCGTGCCGGGAAGTGGTGAGGTCGCCGACCACGAAGCCGGCCACGAACACCGCAACCGCCAATGTCATCCCGATGAACTTCCCGAACTTCCTGCCCGGTGCCGGGGATCCGTTCTGCTCCATTGTGTGGGTACGCTCCTTAGCGGATAAGGGGTATCGCGGAAGCCGGGTCGATGGCGGTCCCGCCGGCCCGCAGTTCCAAGTATAGCACCGATTTTCCGGAGGGGCTTTCCGGCAGACGCCCGACCGCCTGCCCCTTCCCGACGCCTTCGCCCTGCCGCACCGAGAAGGAGTCCAGTTTCCCATAGACGGAGAAAAGCCCGCCCCCGTGCTGCACGATGAGGACGTTCCCGAAGCCGGATACGTTCCCCGCGAAGGCGACTTCCCCCTTCCCGACCGACTTCACGGGGGCGGCGGAAGGGGCCTCGATCTCCACGCCCCGGTTCTCGATCGTCACGTCGAACGTGGGGTCGTGCTGCTTCCCGAAACGGGTGACGACCTTCCCGCCCAACGGGGGGACGACTCCCCCGGGCAGGGCGGAGAATCTGCGCAGCGCCTCCTCCGCCCCCGGCTTCTCCGGCTCCCCCCGTGGGGTCCCGGCCCCCTTCCTGGAACGTTTCTCCCGCTCCCGGACCTGGCGTTCCACCCGGGTCACGATGGATTCCAGGCGGGCGATCTTCGCGCGGAGGGCCTTGAGCTCCTTCTCCTTCTTCCGCTTCTCCCGCTCGATCTCGGAGAGCCG
>JAGGAJ010000192.1 GCA_017889845.1 Deltaproteobacteria bacterium | reverse complement strand
GCCTGGAGGTCTACCGGCGTGTCCCCGATCTCGTCGAGGAACAGGGTTCCGTCCTGCGCGGCCGTCAGTTTCCCCTCGCGCGCCCCTTCCGCCCCGGTGAACGCGCCCTTCTCGTGTCCGAACATCTCCGCTTCCTGCAGGTCGCGGGGGATCGCCGTCGTGTTCACCGCCACGAAGGGCCCCTTCCGGCCCCCCAGTTCGTGGATGCACCGGGCGATCAGCTCCTTCCCCACGCCGCGTTCCCCGAGGAGCAGGATGGTGGCGTCCGAGTCGGCCACCTTCCCGATGTTCTGGAACACCTCGAGGATCGCCCGGCTCCTCCCCACGATGCGGGCGGAGCCCCAGTCCTCCCGTTCCTCGGGCCGGTACGGACGCTCTCGGGACGACGCCTCCTGCGCCACGTCGCGCAGGAGCGCCTCGATCCGGGAGAGGTCGAACGGCTTGGTGATGAATTCGGCGGCCCCGGCGCGGGTCGAGCGGGCCGCGACGTCGGGCCGGTGGACGGCGGTCATGATGAAGAAGCGGGTGGGGGACTTCCGGGCCTGCACGCGTTCGAGGACCTCGATCCCCTCCACTCCGGGCATCCGGATGTCCACGAACGCGGCGGCGTACGGGTTCTTCCCGAGGAGGGAGAGCGCCTTGTCTCCGTCCTCGGCCAGGTCCGCGGCGAACCCCATGCCGGTGACGGCCTTCTGGAGGACCCAGCGGATGCTCTCGTCGTCGTCGGCGATGAGGACTCTCTTCACGGCGCGGTCTTTCTTCCGGGGTCGACCGGAAGGGATATTCTGACCGTGGTGCCCGTGCCGCGGGTGGATCGGATTTCGAGCATCCCCCCGTGCCGGGTCACGGCCTGCCGCGCCATCACCAGCCCCAGCCCCGTCCCCTTCGGCTTCGTGGTGTAGAAGGGGAGGAGGGCCTTCCGCAGCTCCTCCTCCGTCATCCCCGCGCCGTTGTCCGCGATCTCGATCTCCAGGAAGGAGCGCTTCTTCCCGCGGCCGCGGGCGACGCGGTAGTTCACGTTCATCCGCGCCTCGACGCGCACCGTACCGGCACCCGCGATCGCCTCCACCGAGTTTTTCATCACGTTCAGCAGGGCCCGGTATACCGTGTCCGGGTGCCCGGACACCGGCGGGAGGCTGGGGTCGACGCGCACCTCGAAGGCGACCTCCTTCCCCTTCGAGCGCGCCTCCGAGAGAAGCAGCTGCTCCGCCTGCCGCAGCAGGGGAAGCAGCTCGAAGGGACGCGGCGGTGGCGGGTTTCTGCCCATCTCCAGCATCTTCTCCACGAGCCCGTTGATCCGCTGCGCCTCCCGGAGGATCAGGCGGACCCCCTCGATCCGCTCCGCCTCCGGCCCCTCGCCGCGCAGGATCCACTGCGCCGCCCCGAGGATCCCGCCCAGGGGATTCTTGATCTCGTGTGCGATGCCGTACGCCAGCATCTGCATCTCCTCGGCGCTCATCGCCGCGCGCTCTTCCTGGCCGATGAGGGAGAGGATCTCCGCCGACTTGATGGAGAGGACCGCGCCCTGGAGGTCCCCGGCCTCCCCCGAGAGGGGGGAAGCGCCGATCATCACCGGGAGGGCCGTGTCCCCGTCCCGGGGGACCGCGCGGCCGATCCCCGCGGGGTGGAGCTCCACGTCGAACGCGGTGACCGGGGTGTGTTCCCCGAGGGTTTTCCGGAGGACCCGGGCCGCCCCCGGGCTCCCCCGGAACACCGTGCGGTAGTGCTTTCCGCGGAGTGCCTGGGAGGAACCCTGGAGGAGTTCCTCGGCGGCGGGGTTGACGTAGACGAGCTTCCCCGCCGCGTCGAACACCAGGATCCCGATGTTGACCGATTCGAGGGTCTGCCGCAGGAGGTCGGTCAAAAGAACCGACCGACGGCCGCCCGGAAGGAGTCCGGGTCGGTCACCCCGGGGAGTTCCGCACGGAAGGCGGCCGCTCCGGGGACCCCACGGCTGTACCAGGCGAGGTGCTTGCGCATCTCCCGGATCCCGTGCATCCCCTGGCGCAGGAACATCTCCTCCCCGTGGCGCAGGATGAGGGCCAGGCGTTCCCCGGAGGCGGGGGATCCCCCGGATCCCCCGGGGGCGGCCCCGCAGGCAGCGGCCATCTCCCGCTTGAGGGCGGCGAAGATCCACGGGTTCCCCATGGCCGCCCGCCCGACCATCACGCTGTCGCAACCGGTCTGCGCGAACATCCGCGCCGCGTCCCCGGGGGATCTCACGTCCCCGTTCCCGATGACGATTTCGCCAGGGAACGCCTTCTTGAGCGCCGCGATGTGCCCCCAGTCCGCGGACCCCGAGAACATCTGCCCGCGGTGGCGCGGGTGCAGGGTGACGGCGGCCACGCCGGCGTCGAACAGTTCCCGGGCCACCGCGAGGTACGCATCCTTCTCCGTCCCGAAGCCCGACCGGATCTTGGCGGTCACGGGGATCCGGACCGCGCGCACGGCTGCCCGGGCGATCTCCCCGGCCCGGCGGGGGTCCGAGAGGATCGCCGCCCCCGCTCCGCCCCCGGTCACCTTCCGGACGGGGCATCCCATGTTGAGGTCCACGAAGTCGAACCCCCGGCGGGCCACCTCGGCGGCTCCTTCTGCGATCTCGCCGGGATCGGGTCCGAACAGCTGCGCCCCCACCGGCCGCTCCGCCTCGTCGTAATCGAGGTACCTCCCGGAGCGGGAGGGGTCGCACAGCAACCCCTTCGCCGACACCATTTCCGTCACCACGACGTCCGCGCCGTTTTCCCGGCACAGGCGGCGGAACGTGGTGTCCGTCACCCCGGCCAGGGGTGCGAGGATCAGTTTCCCCCGGAAATCCATAACCCTAACTATAACATTGCGGGCAAGGGGCGGAGTTCACCCGGGGGGCGGGAGGAGCTGG
The DNA here is from genome assembly GCA_017889845.1 of Deltaproteobacteria bacterium. Classification (GTDB taxonomy): domain Bacteria; phylum Desulfobacterota; class Deferrimicrobia; order Deferrimicrobiales; family Deferrimicrobiaceae; genus JAGGAJ01. The sequence continues at coordinate 792 of JAGGAJ010000192.1, read as the reverse complement.
GGGACTCCCTGCCGGCGTGCAACCACCGGGGCACCATGCCAGGGTTTTCCCTTGACCCGCGCCGGGATGCGTGGTACAAATTGCCCGTTTCGATATCGACCGTTCGCCCCGGGCTCGCCTTCGGGCTTGCAATTTCGCTGAATCCGGCGGATCTCCCGCCACGCTTTATCCAGTAAAAACAGATACGGAGGGGCTATGAACGACACAGTCGTCGCACGGTTGTCCGCCCTCGCGAGGAGGTTCTTCCCCGCGATGGCGGCCCTGGTCCTGCTCCTGCTGGCCACAGCGGCTGGCGCGAGCGAGGCGGAGCTGGTGATCCCGGACCTGGCCAAGGAGAGCTTCCTCGGGATATCGGGCCACACGCTGCTCCTGTACGGTCTCGTGATCTGCGTCCTGGGCATCGCCTTCAGCCTCGTCCAGTTCGCGCAGATCCGGAACCTGCCGGTCCACAAGTCGATGTTAGAGATCTCCGAGCTGATCTGGGAGACGTGCAAGACGTACCTGATCCAGCAGGGGAAGTTCCTCGCCATCCTGTGGGTCTTCATCGCCGCGATCATGGTCTGGTACTTCAGCCGGACGATGGATGCCTTCAAGATCGGGGTCATCGTCATCTTCAGCATCGTCGGCATACTCGGCAGCTACTCGGTGGCCTGGTTCGGGATCCGGATGAATACGTACGCCAACTCCCGCACCGCATTCGCGGGGCTCAAGGGCAAGCCGTACCCGACGATGGAGATCCCCCTCAAGGCCGGGATGAGCATCGGGATGCTCCTGATCGCCGTCGAGCTGGTC
>JAGGAJ010000191.1 GCA_017889845.1 Deltaproteobacteria bacterium | reverse complement strand
CCGGCACGTCATCCTTTCCGGCGGCGTGTTCCAGAACGTGACGCTGCTCTCCGCGGTCCTTTCGGGATTGCGGAAACGGGGGATGGCCCCGCTGATCCACCGGAAGGTTCCCGCGAACGACGGCGGGATCTCACTCGGCCAGGCGTACTACGCGGCCCAGCGGGTCGCGGGGGGGTAGGGACATGTGCCTGGGGGTTCCCGCGAGAGTCATGGAGCGGAGCGGCGACGCCGCGATCGTGGAACTGGGGGGCGTCCGCCGGGAGATCTCGCTCATGCTCCTCGACGACGTCTCCGTCGGGGAGTGGGTCATCGTCCATGCCGGCTTCGCCATCGAGAGGCTCTCGGAGGAGGAGGCGGAGCAGACCCTCTCCCTGCTCCGCGAGATCGCGGATGCTTTTTGATGCTGCAATTCATAAATCCGCCCGCATTCGAGCGCCGCTGCATCCGCTCCGACTGCGTTGCGCTCCCTCACCGTACTTTCCCAGTACGCCTCGGTCGCGCGCCTCGCCGGCGCGGCGCATCGACGCTCTCGATGCTTGGGCGCATTTATGAACTGCAGCATCCGATACATTGACGAGTTCCGGGACCCGGCGACCGCGAGGGCGCTGATCGGGCGGATCCGGCAGGACGCGGGGGACCACCCGGCGCGCCTGATGGAGGTGTGCGGCACCCACACGGTCGCCATCGCCCGCAGCGGCATCCGCCCTCTCCTGTCCGGCGCCGTGACGATGGTGTCCGGCCCCGGCTGCCCCGTCTGCGTCACGCCGGACGGGTACATCGACGCGGCGATCGCCCTCGGGCGGGAGAAGGGCGCGCTGCTCGCCTCCTTCGGCGACATGCTCCGCGTCCCCGGAAAAACGTCCTCTCTCGAGAGGGAAAAGGGGAAAGGGCTGGACCTCCGCGTCGTGTACTCCCCGCTGGATGCCGTCGCGCTGGCGGCGGAAACGCGGAGCCGCGAGGTGGTGTTCCTGGGCGTGGGGTTCGAGACCACGGCCCCCGCCATCGCGGGCGCCATCCGGACGGCCGCGCAGCAAAGGGTCGCGAACTTCTCCGTCCTCTCCTCCGTGCGGACCATCCCGGAGGCGATGGGAGTCCTGGCAGCAGATCCCGAGGTTCGCATCGAGGGATTCCTGTGCCCCGCCCACGTCTCCGCCATCATCGGCGCGGACGCCTACCTGCCGGTCGCGGAAGCGCACCGGATCCCGTGCGTCGTCGCCGGCTTCGAGCCGCTCGACATCCTCATGGGGATCTCCATGCTCGTGCGGCAGATCCGCGAGGGGGCGGCCCGGGTGGAGAACGAGTACACGCGGGTGGCCACGCGCGGAGGGAACCGGAAGGCGCAGGAACTGGTCGCGGATGTCTTCGTGCCGTGCGACACGGGTTGGCGCGGGATCGGGGTCATCCGGGCTTCCGGCCTTCGGATATCGGAACGGTACGCCGCCTTCGACGCGGAGGGGAAGTTCGGCGTCCCCGTGGTCTACACCCCCGAAAGGACAGCGTGCCGGTGCGGCGACGTGCTGAAGGGAAAGATCCTCCCCGGCGACTGCCCCCTCTTCGGGAAGGCGTGCGTGCCGGACGAGCCGTACGGCCCCTGCATGGTCAGCAGCGAGGGGACGTGCGCCGCCCATTATAGATACGGAGCCTCCTGACACCCCGATGCACGACAAGATCCTCCTGTCGCACGGCGAGGGCGGCAAGCGCACCCGCGACCTGATCACGAAGGTCATCGCGCGGTATTTCGACAACCCCGTTCTCGCCCCGTTCCTCGACTCCGGGCTGCTGGGGAGGATCGAGGGCGAGATCGCCTTCACCACGGACGGGTACGTGGTGACGCCTCCCTTCTTCCCCGGGGGGGACATCGGGAGACTCGCCGTATGCGGCACCGTCAACGACCTGGCGGTATGCGGGGCGAGGGCCCTCGCGATCTCCTGCGGCCTCATCCTCGAGGAGGGGCTGCCTCTCGAAACGCTGGAGCGGGCGCTCTCGGCGATGAAGGATGCGGCGGCCGAGGCGGGGGTATTGGTCGCCTGCGGAGACACCAAGGTGGTCGAGCGGGGGAAGGGAGACGGAATCTTCATCACCACCGCAGGGCTAGGCGTCACGGTGGACGGCTGGAAGCCCTCCCCGTCGGGCATCCGGCCCGGAGACCGGATCCTCCTCACGGGGACGATGGGGGACCACCACGTGGCGGTACTGGTCGCGCGGCAGGGGCTGTCGATCGAAGCCCCGGTGCTCTCGGACGTCGCCCCCCTTTCGGGGCTCCTCCTGCCGGTGCTCGAGCGGTTCGGAGGCGGGGTGCGGTTCCTCAGGGACCCGACCCGCGGCGGGGTGGGCGTCACCCTCAACGAGATGGCTGGGGCGGCTTCGGCCCGGTTCGTGCTGGAGGAGGCGCGCCTTCCCGTCCGGGAGGCGGTGCGGGGCGTGTGCGAAATCCTGGGGTTCGACCCGCTCTACCTCGCCAACGAGGGGAAGGCGGTGCTGATCGTGGATGGCGTGCTGGCGGGGGACGTTCTGGCTGCCCTGCGGGAGCACCCGTACGGCCGCGAGGCCGTCCTCATCGGCGAGGTCGAGAAGGGAGCGCCCGGCGTGCGGATGCGGACCCTCTCAGGGGGGCTGCGCGCAATCGACTACCCGGTGGGGGACCAGCTCCCGCGTATCTGCTGAAATGGCTGTCCTGATCTACGATGCGGATTGTGCTGTATGCAGGGGCGCTATGGACTGGGTGCGCCGGAACGCGTCGTCCCGGGGCGCCTTCGAATTCCTCCCGTGCCGCTCGGAGGAAACGCGGCGACGGTTCCCGGCCGTCGGGGAAGCCGAATGTCTCCGGGCCGTGCACCTCGTCCTGCCCGACGGCGCGGTCCTGGCCGGGGAGCAGGCATTGCCGGAAATCGTGCGCCGGCTCCCCCGCTGGCGGCGCGCCGCCCCCCTCTTCTCCCTTCCGGGGGCCGGGTTCCTCTCCCGCCTCCTCTACCGGTGGTTTGCCGCCCGCCGGCACCGCATGTAGCCGGATCAGGAAACCAGCTTCAGGAAGTTGTCGAGGTGACGCGGGTCGAACTCCGTACCGCGGCCTTCCCTGAGGATCCCGACGGTCGTCTCCTGGTCGAGGCTGGCGCGGTACGGGCGGTACGTCCGGAGGGCGTCGTACACGTCGGCGATCTGGGTCATGAGGGAGACCGGGTGAAGTTCCTCCGGGTACCGCACCTTCGGGTAGCCCGATCGGTTGTACCGGATATGGTGCTCGTAGCAGACGATCACCGGCAGGTCGCTGTCGAGGGCGAGTTTCCTCAGGTGGAAGGCCCCGAGGGCGGGGTGGAGGGACATCCGGGCGAACTCCTCCCGGTCCAGCTTCCCCGGTTTGTTCAGGATCTCCCCGGGGATGAGCTCCTTCCCGATGTCGTGGAGCAGGGCGGCCAGCCCGACGTCGCGGATCATGTTGTCGGGAAATCCCTGCCGCGCCGCCTGCGCCACCACCATCACGCAGACGTTCAGCGAGTGGGTGACGGTGTAGTCGTCGTGGGACTGCAGGCTGAGCAGCCGGTCGATGAGATACTCCTCCTGCCGCAGCGCCTTCATTACCGCGGCCACGATGTCGCGCCCCTGCCGGACGTCCCCGCGGCGGGAGTCCGTCGCGAGGGACCGCAGGACATCCTTCAGGACGTCCGCGGTCCCGGCG
>JAGGAJ010000190.1 GCA_017889845.1 Deltaproteobacteria bacterium | reverse complement strand
CTCCCGTACCCGAACCAGCGGCAGCTCTGGGTCAACTTCCGCTCCCCCCTGGTCTGGGACGTCTTCGCGGTGGGGACCTACTTCACCGTGAGCCTGGTCTTCTTCTACGTGGGGATGATCCCCGACTTCGCGGCCGCGAAACAGCACGTCCTGGGGATCCGGAAGAAGATCTACACCGCCCTCTCCCTGGGATGGCAGGGGACCCAGAAGGAGTGGCGGCATTACAACATGCTCTACCTCTTCCTGGCCGCTTTCGCCACGCCCCTCGTAGCGTCGGTCCATTCCGTCGTCTCGTGGGACTTCGCCATGAGCATCGTCCCCGGGTGGCACACCACGATCTTCGCCCCCTATTTCGTGGCCGGGGCAATCCTGTCCGGAACGGCCATGGTCATCACGCTCGTCGTCCCCATGCGGAAATACCTCTCTCTTCACGACTACATTACGGACGGTCATTTCGAGAGCATCGCGAAGATCCTGCTCCTCACCTCCCTCATCGTGACCTACGCCTACATCGTCGAGTTCGGCCTGGCGTGGTACGGCGAGAACATCTTCGAGCGGGAGACGTTCCGGTACCGCCTGCTGGGGGATTACCGGTACTTCACCTGGACCATGCTCTTCTGCAACTCCGTCGTCCCCCTGACGCTCTTTGCCCGGGGTCTCCGGCGGAACACGGCGTACCTCTTCGTCGTCTCCATCCTGGTGAACATCGGGATGTGGCTGGAGCGGTTCGTGATCATCGTCACCTCCCTCTCCCACGATTACGACCCCTACGCCTGGGGCCTCTACAAGCCCACGTTCGTCTGCCTGGGGGTGGATATCGGCAGCTTCGGGCTGTTCTTCACGCTGTACCTGCTCTTCGTGAAGAACCTGCCCGTGCTGTCCATCTCGGAAATCAAGGAACACCTCTGATGGCCGACCGGATAGTCTTCGACGACAGGGAGCAATTCCTCGAGGCGCTGCGCCGCCTGCTCCGGGAGGGCGTCCCGGGGGAGAGGATCCGGGTGATCACGCCGTTTTGCGTCCCCGAGGTGGAGGAGATCCTTCCCGGTACGCGATCGAGGGTCCGGTTCTTCGCGCTCATCGGCGCCGCGGGGGGCACCGTCACGGGGCTCGCCTTCACCATCCTCACCGCCCTCAGCTGGCCCCTCGTCATCGGGGGGAAACCGGTCGTCTCCCTGCCGCCCTTCATCATCATCGCGTTCGCCCTCACGATCCTTTTCGGGGCCCTTTCCACGTTCGCGGGCTTCCTCCTCCTGTCCCGCCTGCCGAGCCTGCGGGGCATCCGATCGGAGGAGGAGTACGGGAACGCGTTCGTGATCCTGGTCGAGGAGGGGGAGCGGCGATAATGGCGTTCCTGGAAAAGAATGGCGTCCTGCCCGCCCTCATCGCCGCCGCGGGCGCCCTCATGGCGTTCGTCGCACTCCGTCCCCCGCCGGGGAAGGACGGGTCCCTCCTCCTCGTTTTCCTCTTCTTCATCGCGGTAGTCGAGGGGTGCATCGCCGCGGCCGCGGCTGGCACCATGGTGAATGCCCGGTGGATCTCCTCCGTGCGGAAGGAGCTGCTCTCGGTCACCCCGCTTTTGCTCCTTTCGTCGTTCCTCCTCCTGCTGCTCATTCCCTTCCTGGATACCTACCCGTGGGCCGGCAGGCCGGGATTCTGGCTCCGGAAGGATTTCTTCATCGGGCGCAACCTCGCCTTCCTGCTGCTTTCCTACGTCACGGCCCGGCGGTTCGCTTCCGCCCCCGCCGGCGGCGAGGGCGCGAAGGTCCGCGCCGCATGGTACCTCCTCGTCTTCGTCGCGTCCCAGACCCTCGTTGCCTTCGACCTGGTCATGTCCCTCGAGTACCCCTGGGTCAACGCGCTCTTCGGCGGCTACTTCTTCATCGAGGCGATCTACGGGGGGTTCGCCGTCTCCGCCCTCCTCTGCCTCCGGCGAGGCGGGGCTCCCCCCGCGGAGCGCGCCCATGGGGCCCGGTCGGACCTGTCCGACCTCTCCATCCTGATGTTCGGGTTCAGCATCATGTGGGCCGGGCTGTTCTTCGCCCAATACCTCACCATCTGGTACGGCAACCTCCCCGAGGAGGTCGGCTTCATCGCCAGGAGGTTGTCCGCTTCCCCGATGCGCGAGCTCTGCGTCGCGGTTCTCTTTCTCCTCTTCATCATCCCCTTCCCGGTGCTCCTGTCCACCCGGGCGAAATCGAACCCGTTCGCGGTCTCCGCCGCAGCCCTCTCCATCCTGTCGGGGATCCTGGTCGAACGGTACGTCTTCCTGGCTCCCGTGGTCCGGTTTTCCCCCGGCGCGCTGGCGATCGAATTCGCCTGCCTCCTTTTCCTGTTCTTCGCCGTCGTGTACAAAAGTTCCCGGGGAGGCGCCCTTGAAGCGTGACCCCCTGGCCGCGATCGCCGCGGCCCTCCTCGCCGCGGCCCTCCTGCTCCCGGCGGATTCCGCCGCCGCTCCCCTCGAGCAGCCGATCCGGTACAGCCACAAGGTCCACGTGACCGATTACAAGCTCGACTGCCGGTTCTGCCACGTCAACGCCACGAAGTCCGCCTACGCGGGGATCCCATCCGTCGCCAAGTGCATGATGTGCCACCGGGTGATCGCCACGGACCGCCCGGAGATCCGGAAGCTGGCGCAGTACTGGAAGGAGAAGAAGCCGATCCCCTGGTTCCGTGTGACCGAGTTGCAGGAATACACCTACTTCCCCCACTTCCGCATGGTGACCTACGGAAAGGTCCCGTGTCTCACCTGCCATCCGGGGATCGACAAGGACGACATCGCCGTCCAGCGGCAGGAGTTCTCCATGGGATGGTGCCTCACGTGCCACCGGGGCCGGGGCGTCTCCATCGACTGCTGGACCTGTCACATCTAGCGAAGAGGTGCCGATGCTCGACAGAAGAGGATTCCTGAAGGTGAGCGGGGCGACGGCGTTCGCGGCCCTCTTCGGCGGCTGCGAGCGGCTGCCGAAGAAGATCGTCCCCTTCGTGATCCCGCCCGAGAACCACGTACTGGGCGAGTCGCTCTGGTACGCCTCCGTATGCAGACAGTGCCCGGCGGGGTGCGGCATCGTAGTCCGGAACTCCGAGGGGCGAGCGAAGAAGATCGAGGGGAACCCGCTTCACCCGGTCAACCGGGGGAAGCTGTGCGCCCGGGGACAGGCGGGGCTCCAGGCGCTCTACCATCCGGAACGGCTGGGCAAGCCCCTTCGGCTGGACGGCCCGCGCGGCTCCGGAAAGTTCCGGGAGGTTACCTGGGAGGAGGCGCTCCGCCTCCTCCTGGCCGGGCTTGCAGACGTACGTGCCGAGGCGCCGTCGTCCCTCCTCATGCTCACGGATCCGATGCGGGGGCACCGCAACCTCGTCGCGGCCCGCTTCATGAAGGCGTTCGGCTCCCCCCACCGGCTGGCATGGGACCCCTTCGGCCAGGACGCCCACCTTTCGGCCAACGAGTCGGTATACGGCGTGCGGGACCTGCCCGAACACGACATCGCCGGAACGCGATACCTGCTCTCCTTCAGCGGCGATTTCCTGGAAACGGGGCTCTCCCCGGTCCATTTCGGGTACGCCTACGGGATGATGCGAGGCGCGAGTCCCACCGTCCGCGGGAAGTTCGTCCATTTCGGCCCGAGGCTCTCGATGACGGCCGCCAGCGCCGACGCGTTCCTCCCGGTCGCGCCGGGGAC
>JAGGAJ010000189.1 GCA_017889845.1 Deltaproteobacteria bacterium | reverse complement strand
AAGCGAGGACGTGGAGTCCGTCCGGGACGAGAAGGTGAAGGTCCTGAAAGCGATCCCGCCGCTCGTTCCGGCGGATGTGATCCGGGGACAGTTCCGGGGATATCGCAAGGAGCCGGGGGTCTCCCCCACCTCGACGGTGGAGACCTACGCAGCGCTGCGGATCGAGATCCGCTCGTGGCGATGGCAGGGGGTGCCTTTCTTCATCCGGGCGGGGAAGTTCCTCCCGCTGAACCGGGGAGAGGTGGTCGTTACGCTGCATCGTCCGCCGCCGATCTTCGCCGGCGCCTTGCCGCAGGCCGTGGGGGCGATCCCCGGGGCGAATTACATCCGGTTCCGCCTCGGACCGGACCAGGCGATCGCCCTCGGCGCGATGGTCAAACACCCGGGAGAGGAGTTGGCGGGCGACCGGGTGGAGCTGCTGGCCAGCCACCAGTCCGAGGCCGATGAACCGGATGCCTACGAACAGCTCCTGGGGGACGCCCTGCGGGGCGAGACGTTCCGGTTCGCGAGGGAAGATTATGTCGAAGAGGCGTGGCGGATCGTGGACCCGGTCCTGAAGACGCCCCCTCCCCTGTTCCCGTATGAACCCGGAACCTGGGGACCGCGCGAAGCGGAAGCGCTGGTGGCTCCCGAGCGATGGCACGACCCGGCCCCGGCGCCCGGCCCGCCGGGGGCATCGTGAGAACGGAGATTCTTCCCGACCCCGGCGCCGTCGCGATACGAGCCGCGGAGTTTATCGCACAGGTGGCGAGGAAAGCCGTTGCGGAGCGTGGCCGATGCGCGCTGGCGTTCAGCGGCGGCGCGACGCCGTGGCGTGCCTTTGGCGCTCTCGCCGGGGAGGACGTCCCCTGGAAGCGCGTTCACCTGCTCCAGGTCGACGAACGGGTCGCACCTTTCGGAGACCCGGACCGCAACTCCTCCCACTTGAAGGAAGCCCTGATCGATCGCATCCCCATCCCCGCCGCCAATGTCCACCTCATGCCGGTGGAAGCGGAGGATCCCGACGAGGGGGCACGCCGCTACGAAGCGACCCTTCGCCAAATCGCCGGAGTGCCGCCTGTACTCGACCTCGTCCAGCTCGGGTTGGGAGAGGATGGGCATACGGCCTCCCTCTTCCCGGGCGACGCCGCACTCCGGATCGTCGCCGCGGACGTCGCCGTCAGCGGCCTGTACAAGGGACGGAGGCGGATGACCCTCACTTTTCCGGCGATCGACCGGGCCCGGTGCATCCTGTGGCTGGTCACCGGGCCCGGAAAGAGCGCGGTGTTGGGGCGGTTGCGCGCGGGCGACAGATCGATCCCGGCGGGACGAGTTCTTCGCTGCCGCGCACTTCTCCTTGCGGACAAGACCGCCGAGGGACCCGGATAGGCGGTTTGGCGCCGCGTCTTCGGTCGACCCCTACGGGGCCGAAACCGCCCCGCCTCAAGTGAAGCCGGAGCCCGCCGTGCAGGCGTAGCAGTACTCCCCGACCGCGATCGGGGCGCCGGGCGGAGGGAGTTCAGGGATGTCGGACACGTGGACTTTGAGGCCGGCGGCAGGTCGACCGGCAGCGAGATTGAAATCGCAGTCGTACAGGAACCCGTCCCAGGAGATGGACAGGAGCGTTCGGCACATGAGCCCATCCACCGCGGAGGGATTGAAGCCGTCCGCGAGCATTTTCAGATACCGTTCGTAATTTCCCGTCCGCAGCAGCCACATGCGGAACCGCCCCAGCGGAACGTTCGCGAACGTGTACAGGCGGTTGAACGCGACCCCCCATTTCCGGTGCAGGTCGTGGCGGAATTTCCGTTCGGCGGAATCCTGGGAAACGGGGAGAAACGCCCCGGCCGGATTCGAGACGAGGTCCAGCTCCAACCCTGTCCCTTCCACTCCATAACCCGCGGCGTTCAACCTCTTCAGCACGGCGATCGCGGTTTCCGTTGCGCCCGCGCCGCGCTGGGCATCGGCCTGGGACGGATTCGTCGAGGGGAAGGAGGCGACGAGGACGACGCGGTGGGTGGCACAAAGAGCGAGAAGCGACTCCCTCCCGGCGCCGCTCAGGGCGGAAAGGTTCGTCCGAAGCATCAGACGGGGCGCAAGCGGGGCAAGTCCTTCTATGAGAAAAGGAAGGTCGGGCACCAACTCGGGCGCTCCGCCGGTGATATCGACGACCGGGAAGGAAAACCGGTCCGCGAAGGCGATGACCGCGGCCATCGTCTCCCGGGACATGATCTCTTCCCTGTCGGGACCGGCCTCGAGGTGGCAATGCCGGCACCGGAGATTGCACAGGTACCCCGTGCCCACCTGGAGGGTGTGGACGCGGCCCCGGACCAGCGAAAGTCCATGACGCACGAGGATGTCGGCGAACGGTTCGACCCCTGCCGCCTCCCGGACGCCGGTCCCGTTCCCCGGCGATTTTTCCGTGCTCCCCGCCACGATCCATTCCGCCACTTCGATTCTGCCCCCTGCCTACATGGAAAGTTTTTCGGCGACCGTCCGCATCTGCACCCCGTGCACGAGGGACGCGCCTCCACGGATCGCCGCCGCCACGTGGACCGCCTCGGTCATCTCGGCCAGGTTCGACCCTTTCTCGAGAGACGCCCGGGTGTACGCGTCGATGCAGTAGGGGCACTGGACCGCATGCGCAACAGCGAGTGCGATCAGCGCCTTCTCCCGCTCCGTGAGCTCCCCCTCCTTGAACACTTCCGCGTAGTAATCGAAGAACTTCTTCGCAAGTTCCGGCGCGTCCTTCCCGATCTCGCCGAACTTCGGCAGGTCGCCCGGATCGTAATACGTCTCCATCCATCGCCGCCCTATCCTTCGAAGTGACCGAGGCCCGTTACCAGTTTACCCTTTTCCCTTCCCTGTCCGCTCGCAAGGGAGAGCGTTCCCCTCCCGTCGCTTCTTCACGGCGTTGACGATCGTTGGCAGGAGGGCGAACAGCCCCAGCAGGACGAACGATCCCAGCACCCGGGGGGTTGCGACCTGGCGCACGGTTTCGATGGCCGCGAGGCTCGCACCGGCGTTCACGAAGACGAGGCTCCCCGGCACGATCCCGAACAGCGTCCCCAGGGCGTAGGTCCGAAGGGGAAGTCCCGTGACGCCGCACGCGAGATTGACGAGAAAGAAGGGGAACGCCGGGACCAGCCGCAGGAAGAGGAGGTAGGAGAGCCCGTTCTCCCGCAACCCCCGGTCGATCCCCTCCATCCGCCCGCCGAACTTCCTTACCACCCAGTCCCGCAGCAGCGTCCGGCTGACCAGGAACGCCAGGACGGCCCCGACGGTGGCGCCCGCCACCACGAAGAGGGTCCCCTGGAGGACACCGAAGATCGCACCCGCGGCAAGGGAAAGGATGGCCGCGCCGGGGAGGGAGAACGCCGTCTGGACGATGTAGGCCAGAACGAAGACGGCGGCGAACAGGACGGTATGCGCCAGGTGCAGATCCGTAAGGCGCGCCCTGTTCGCCTTCAGGCTTTCCAGCGTCAGGTACTTCCCCAGGTCGAGGAAGTAGAACGCAGCCACGACGGCGGCGAATGCGACGAGGATCAGGAATTTCCGGGCCCTCATCCCCCGGCGTTTCCTTCCGGCGTGCACGCACGCCCCTTCAGGTCGAAGAGGAATCGCAGGATCTTCTTCGTCCGGTCGGAAAACAGCTTCTCGGCGTAGAACGACCCGGCGGCCTTCTTCGAGATTTCGGCCAGGGTCGGATAAGCGTGGATCGCCCCGGCCACGGTGGAGAGCTTCACCCCCCCGTTGATCGC